>JAJNDJ010000129.1 GCA_021156345.1 Rubrobacteraceae bacterium
ATCGTCGTCTCGGGGATAAACCACGGGGAGAACCTAGGCGACGACATCACCTATTCGGGCACAGTCGCCGGTGCGATGGAGGGGATCGTGATCGGGGTCCCAGGTATCGCCGTCTCGCTCAGCATAAACCGCCCCTGGCATGAGACGGTCCAGGAGTCCATGCCACTCGACGATAGGCTCCACTTCGACGCCGCCGCGGGTTTCACGGCACGCCTGGTGAAGGTAGCCCTCAAGGGCCTTCCGTCGGGACGAATCCTCAACGTCAACGCGCCCAATCTGCCCCGCGAGAGGCTCCGGGGTGCGCGGGTCACCAGGCTCGGGCGCCGGTTCTACAAGGACGAACTCGTCGAGGTAAGGGACGAGGAGGGGAGGGTGGGCTACGACATCTACAACAACCCTCCTGGCCACCACGAGGAGGAGGGTACAGACTTCGCTGCCATCGAAAACGATGAGATCAGCATCACCCCCGTCCACCTTGAGCTAACGGATACACCGGGCCTCGAGGAGCTCGGCGCCTGGGACGTGGACGGCCTGCTCAGGAACGGGCTCGATTAGACGTTGCTCTCCGCGGTCCTCTTCGACTTCGACGGCACGCTCGTCGACACGACGGAGATGATCCACCAGTCCATGCGCCACGCCACAAGCTCGGTCCTCGGCCGCGAAGATATCCCCCGCGAGACGCTGCTCGCAAACGTTGGCCAGCCCCTCCCGCGCCAGATGGAGCTAATAGACACAGAAAACGCCGACCTGCTACTAGAGGCCTACCGCAGCCACCACGAACAACACCACGACGCCCTGATCGGGGAGTTCCCCGGTGTCGAGGAGTCACTCGCCCGACTCGGATCGGCCGGGATCAAGGTTGCAGTAGTAACCTCCAAACGCCGCCTCTCGGTGGAGATGGCCCTGAAGAACTTTCCCGGTCTGCGCAACGTCGTGGACCGCTTCGTCACGCTAGAGGACACCACGGAGCACAAGCCCCACCCGGAGCCATTGTTCAAGGGACTGGAACTGCTCGGCGGGGTCCCGAAAGAAAGGGCCGCCTACGTAGGCGACTCCCCCTTCGACGTGGAAGCGGCGAAGGCCGCGGGCCTCACGAGCGTCGCCGTCAGCTGGGGCGCCTTCTCCGAGGATGCGTTACGCGCCGCAGAACCCGACCACCTCGTCCCCGACATCCAATCAGCTGTCGATGTCTTATTGACGCTGTAGGGGTCGTTCGCGAACGACCCCTACATTTCGCGCACGGTTTTGGCCAGCGCCTCCAATTCATCCTCCGTATTGAACAGGTGTGTGCTTGCCCTGACGTAGGGGTTTGGATCCGGCAGGTAGCGAAGGATAAAGCCCTGCTCTAGCAGACGCTCGACAGCGTCTTCGGCCGCCACGCCCTCGACCTCGAAGCTGACCAGCCCCGATTGGGCTGGTCTCGGTGAACGTATGGTAACTCGCGGTAGCTCTGAGAGGAGGTCCATCAAGACATCGGCACGATGCCGGATCTCTTCGAATCCGGCAATACCGCGCTCGTAGACGGCATCTGCTGCGGCGGCGAGACCGCCTGCGAGGGTGGGGCTCATGGTCGAGGCCTCGAAGCGGCGGGCGTCGGATCTCAGCTTGTAGCCACCCTCGATGTCGAAGTCATCGGGGGCCAGCAGCGACAGGAATCCTACGTTCGGGCTGTAGACCGGCAGTCCTGGCCTGACGTAGAAGGCCCCCATCCCTTCGGGGCCGAGCACCCACTTGTGGCCTGTGAAAGCGTACATGTCGGCGCCCATAGCAGGTACGTCGACCGGAACGTTCCCGACCGACTGGGCACCGTCCACCAGGGTAAGAACTTCCCTCTCGCGGGCCAGGGCGCAGATCTCCCGCAGCGGCAAGACCTCTCCGTTCGTCCAGTCCACGTGCGATAGGGCGACGAGCCGCGTCCGCGGCGTCAAGGAGGCTTCGATCTTCTCCGGCGTCACGGGAGGCGAGACCAGGTCTATCTTCGCTCCGAAGCGGGCCTGCAGGTTGTGGAGCGGCACCAGGCAGCCGGGATGCTCGGTCGTGACCGAGACGACCTCGTCTCCTTCGCGCCAGTCTATCGAGGCGACGCCGAGGTTCATGCCGTGGGTGGTGTTCTGGGTGAGGGCCACGTCGTCGGTCCCTACGAGACGGGCAGCGGCCTCTCGGGCGCGCGAGTTCGTCTCTGCCTGGTGGGCGTAGAGGCCGACGCCTTCGAGGTAGGCGGGGCCTGAGCAGAGATCGTCCGCCTCCCGCATAGCCTGTAAAACGTAGTCGGGGGGAGGTCCGCTACCGCCGGAGTTCAGGTAAGCGCAGTCGTTCGTGGCGAGGGCCGGAAACATTACGCGGGGGAGGCTCGTGTCTGTGATGGCGCTTCTCCTTCCGGGATCGGAATGCCCATTCTGTATAATAGCCCCTTCATGCAGAACGGTAACCCGGTCAGAATCGGCCGCAGGCGCAGGCGGGCGCGAAAGAAGAGCAAGCTCTTGCAGAGGCTTAGGACCGCTCTACTGCTGCTCTGCTTTGTGACCATACTCGGGGTAGTCGGCATAGTCGCAAGCGCCGTGAGCACCTACCAGGCCCTCGCCGCCAACATGCCCGACCTCGATGACTACCACTCCACCGAGCTCGCCCAGACCTCCCTCATCTACGACACGAACGGCAATATCGTCGACCAGCTCTACGGCGTCCAGAACCGTTTTGTGATCCCCCTGGATGAGGTCGACCCGACCCTCAAGCAGGCAATCATCTCCATCGAAGACCATCGTTACTACGAGCACAGGGGGTTGGATTTCGAGGCCATCGGGCGGGCGGCGGTGGAGAACGTCAAGAGCCTCTCCATCCAGGAGGGCGGCTCCACCCTGACCCAGCAGCTCATAAAGAACACCTACATAGCACAGCAGGAGCGCCAGGTCGCCAGCTTCGAACGTAAGTTAGTCGAGGGCTCGCTCGCCTGGCAATACGAGAAAGAGCACTCCAAAGATGAGATCCTCGAACAGTACCTCAACACCGTGTACTTCGGGTCCAACGCCTACGGCGCGGAGGCCGCGGCCAAGACATACTTCAACAAACAAGCCTCAGAGCTCACGCTCTCAGAGTCGGCGCTTCTGGCCGGGATCATCAATCTGCCCGGCATCTACGATCCTTTCGTCGATCCCGAGAGCGCGAAAGAGAGGCGCAATGTCGTGCTGGACAGGATGCTCGAGTATGGCCACATCTCCAAGAACGAGCACGACAGGGCTGTGGCATCGAAGCTCGATGTGAGCCGCGGCAGAGTCCAGTACCAGAACGACAACGAGTACTTCCTCAACGCCGTAAGAAAGGAGATAGCCAAGGAGTATGGCGACGACATGGTCTACGAGGGTGGGCTCAAGATCTACACCACTCTGGACCCGGATCTCCAGGCGATGGCGAACGATGCGGTCGACTCCATCGTCAACCCTGAAGCCGGCGATCCTTCCGCCTCCCTGGTCTCTATCGAACCTGAAACCGGCGCTGTAAGGGCTATGGTCGGCGGCTCTGACTTCGACCAGGTGAAGTTCAACCTCGCGACCCAGGCGCATCGGCAGGCAGGAAGCTCGTTCAAGCCCTTCGTCTACTCTGAGGCCGTACAGGAGGGTATCTCACCCGAGACCATGTATGTCTCCAAGCACCTGACCATAGACATGGGCCAGAATGCCAGGCCTTACGAGGTGGACAACTACGACTTCATTCACCGCGGCCCGATCACACTGGAGAAGGCGCTCGCCGATTCGGACAACACTGTCTTCGTCCAGCTGGCCCTGGATCTCGGCCTCCAGAAGGTGGTGGAGATGGCTAACGAGCTGGGCATAGACACCGAGATCGACGCCTATCCTTCGACCGCGATCGGTGGCCTCAGGGTCGGGGTTACGCCTCTGGAGATGGCCTCTGCCTACTCGACCTTCGCCAACTCGGGTACGCACATGGAACCTTATCTGGTCCAGAAGCTTACGAAGGACGATAAAGGTAAGGACACGCTCCTCGAGGAACACCGCTCCTTCGGCGAGGAGGTCCTAAGCAGGGACGAGGCGGCTGTCGTCACGGAGGCGCTGCGCGGGGTAACCGAACGCGGAACGGCCAGCTACTACCATGACCTCGAAGCCGAGATAGGCCGCCCCTCCGCGGGCAAGACAGGCACATCTAACGAGTTCGTAGACGCCTGGTTTATCGGCTTCATACCACAACTCTCGACGAGCGTCTGGGTAGGCTACCCGAACGAGCGGCGCTCCATGGTAAACATAAACGGCCTCCCTGAGGTCAACGGCGAGAACTACCCGCTGGACATCTGGTCCCTC
>JAJNDJ010000130.1 GCA_021156345.1 Rubrobacteraceae bacterium
GGGTGCTGCGGAACTATGTCCTACAGGGTAGGCGACGCTGAAGCGGACGCGGATCAGTACTAAACATTAACCCAAGGTTTAGAAATGAGATCACACCACGCGTTGACGGCGGCTCGCAAGCTTACGTAAGCTTGTAGTTGAGCTTTAGACTGATCGTTGTATCTCAGCGTAAAGGTACGCGATTTCCGGGTAATACTGTCGAAATGCAAGACAGCAGCATAAAGCTGGCGTTCTGTGCCCTCCTGTGTGTCGCGGCTCCGAGGGGCGTGCGGCCTCGACCTGACCCGTCCTGGCCGACTCGGGCGATTCTCGCTCGTCTCGTGGTGGCGCTTCTAACTACAAGCGAGGTTCGACGAGTATCAATGGCGGTCAGCCGCCAGTTATCTGTGCTGCCCACACTGCGGCAATTAGACCAGCCACGGCCGTTATAAGAACTCCGACAAATCCGAGAATGGTTGGGAAGTTAAGCTTTCTTGTTGGTTCACCAGTTCGCCATCGCGTTCTCTGCCGCTCCAACTCTATGCCGAACAGGGCAGAGGATATCCACAGCATCGCTGCGAAAACAGCGCTAACCATGGACCCCAACACAAGGAGAGGAGAAATAACATCAGGGAGGTCAAATAGATAGCGGACCAAGAAGTCGCCGCCAGCCGAAAGTCCGGCAGTAAGTATCGCTACCTTAAAACCACTCATTATCGCCGCCCGAACGTCGTCTGGTGGCACTTCAACCGGCATCGCAGCGGCTCGCGAACGGCGCGCTGCCTCTATCTCGCGCTCTCGTATAGCGTGCCTGATTCTGGAACTCTTTGCACGGTAGCGCCCGTATGTGAGACCAAAAACAGTAGGAAGCAGAGCAAAGGCGGCCGCAGCGTAGAACCATCGCTGCACGACCGCAGGCCCCCAAAGGCTAACTTCGAAGAGGATGGCGGCCACGCTTGGCCCGACTGGTGCCACGAAGGCTAACCACTCCACGCTCGGTAGCACGAAGGTTGACCACTCAGCGTCCGGCGGACCCTCATCCGAATCGTCTCCCGCTCCATCTGTGGCCACATCTTGGTTTACTGAAGGCATCCCTTGTGGTGGCTCAAGCGCTCGGAGGCGTTCGGTGAGAGAGGCGTTTGCGCTGGTCAATGCCCTGATTGTCTGTTGAAAGCTCTTGGCCTCAGCGCTCCTGCGCTCTAGTTCCAGGTTGAGCTGCTCGCGTAGGTAGTGAAGCTCGTCGTGCAACTCCCCTACCATCTCGGGTATGAGCACATCACGCTCATTGACATCGTGCTCATGGGTTGGCTCCTCTGCGGCAGCCACGTCACGCCCCGCCTCGAGGTACACGTACCTGCGTCCGTCCTCCCCCATCTCGGAGGGCAGCGTACCCCTTACTACACGCTTGCGGATGGCCTCTTTGCTCACGCCGAGCAAGTCGGCCGCCTCCCGCATAGTCACACGCCGGGTTGCCAACCCGTCACCCCCTACGTCACCCCCTGCGTCACCCCCCTGCATGGGTGTACATCCTACACGCTTCGGACCGGCCGCGAAAGCCAATTGCGGATCACACAGGGTTGTAGCGCGGACCACCTAGCCGCTGCTAAGCAGCCGCACCCCGCCATTCTAGGCCCTTGCGCCAGGACTATAATTGCGCGAGGAAACGGACCTGGATGCCCTGAGCGTCGATCTATTGAGCGTGGTAAGAGAGACGATGCAACCGGCCCACGTCTCCTTGTGGCTGCGCTCCGACACAGGCTCTAAGGGCAAGCAGGCAGACTAGCAGCACGCTTGTTCACCGAAGCTCATCGAGGGGGTGTGTTCTCCTACGTTCAGCTTAGAGCTGTAGCACGTCGTAGAGTGAGGAGGGTGATGTCGTCCTCCTGCTCCCAGCCCTCCCCAACGAAGGAGTAGAGCTGTTCCAGGAGTGCTTCCTCCAGCGACTCTTGCTTGCCATGATCTCTAACAAGCGCCCGCAGCCTAAGGAAACCGAACATATCTCTTTGGGGGTCGTGGGCTTCGACCAGGCCATCGCTGTAGAAGAGGGCGCTATCGCCCCCTCCGAGCACTATCTCCTTCTGCTCGTAGGACATGCCGGGCATTAGCCCAAGGGGCATTCCCCTGGCTCTAAGTTCCTCTGCCTCGCCACTTTGCCACACATAGGGCAGGTCGTGCCCGGCGTTGGCGTAGAGGAGGCGTCCGCTCTCGGGGTCCAGGATGGCGTAGAAGCAGGTGATGAACATGTTGGGCGGGATGTCCGTGGCCAAGGCGTCGTTGACCCTTCCCAAGACATCTCCCGGTGAGTATTCAGTACCTTGGGCTACGGCACGGAGCATGCTGCGGGCGCTGGCCATCACCAGGGCAGCAGGCACTCCTTTGCCCGTCGCGTCTCCCACGACGAGACCCAAGCGTCCCTCAGGAAGCTCGAAGAAGTCGTAGAAGTCTCCTCCCACCTCCCTAGCTGGCTGGTAGAAGGGTGTGATCTGCCAGCCCTCCAAGTCAGGCACCTTCTCGGGGAGCGACGCTTGCTGGATACTTCGGGCCACCCTAAGCTCCTGCTCTATACGCTCTCGCTCTATCCTCTCTTGCTCCAGACGCTGCTGCGCAAGCTCTGCGAGACCGCTCCCCTGGCTCCACTCCTCAGCGATCTCGCCTCCCACTATGCGGTGGATAAGGATATGCAACGCTTTGAACTCTTTGCCGGTGGGCACCAAGCCCATCCACTCGCCTCGGTCATGGGTGGCGCTTACGGCGAAGGTAGTCACCACCTCGTCCCCTTCGGCCAGCTGCTTCTCGATGTCATAACGGACGTGGGAGTAGGCAGCATGAAACTCGGCAAATGACCGCAAGTAGCCCTCGCGGCCGGGCCGTTGGCCGGGTATGAGGTTGTGGTCGACGAAGTCGGGGGCGAGCATCTGCTCCAGGGTGTCTAGATCGCCCTTAGCATGCGCTTCCAGGAAGCGGCGGACCAGGGCTTTGTTCCTCTCTGCTGACATAGAGGTTCCTCCTTGCCAACCTACGTTCTTCCAACGTGTCGACACCATGACCATCATGCCACCCGGAGGCTTCGGCCGCATAGACCGGAGGCTTTTTCACCCAACGGCGTGGAAGGAGCATCCTCGAAAGTCCGTAACCGCGATTCTGCATAAGCCAGGACGGATCGGGCGCGAGGGCATCTCTCCCAGAGTCAATTCGCGAATCGAAGAGTAGGAGTCGGTGGCGACGAACAAATAGCCGATTCTTCTCCGTGCACTCCTCGGGCCTGGCGGCCCGTAGACACGCTCACCTGTAGCAAACTTACTGTAGGGTGCCACAGAAGCCATCAGAGAAGATAGCAACCACCTTCAGGGATGTGCGTACGTCTTGATCAGGGTCTTGATCATGTGCCTTTCTCAGATGCGGTCACCATGTCCATCTTGCGGGAAGAGTGGCGGGCCTCTGCTGCCCCGGCATGAACGGAGTGGATTCGAAAGGTTGCTTCTATGCTCAGAAAGATAGACTGCGTGATGATTCGGGTAGAGGATCCGGAATCGGCAGCCGTGTATTATTCGGATGTTTTCGGTCTTCGGCGGCTCTGGCAAGACGAAACATCGGTAGGTCTCGGGTTTCCCGAAACGGACGCCGAGGTCGTCTTGCATTGCAACTCGGAGATTCCATCACAAATGGACGTTTACTAACTCGTTGATGATGTGCTTTGTTCGGTTCGAATCCTCCGACAGAATGGGTGCACGGTGATTGCCGAACCCTTCGACATCCCGATCGGGAAATGCGCGGTGGTCCGGGACCCGTTCGGGACGACGTTGTGTATGCTGGATATGAGCAAAGGACCCCGGCAGCCACACGCGGATTGAAGGCACGCTGGTGGGAACGACCGTCGGCGCCGCGTCGAGGACACCTGGTCGATCCCGAGCCGGCGCAGGTTCTACGACGCCGACAGGCCCGCCTGGCCGGCATCGATCATCACTGCGTCGTACATTTACACGGCGGTGCAATAGAGGACCGGCACCGGGTATGCTGCCCCCGGACCGGCCGGGTCGGCAGCGACGGCGATCAGCGGCTGAGCGTGGCCTCTTCGTCCAGCCGGGCGAGCTTGTGCGGGTTGCGCATCGCGTAGATGCGGGTGATCCGCCCGTCCGCCACCACCAGGCTGACCGCCGTGTCGAGCTCGCCGGCCAGATCGATCCGGACGGCGGGCGCGCCGTTCAGCCACACAGTGCCCACCACCGCATCCGGCGCGCTCGTCGGGAAGCGGGAGAGGAGGGTCGCCACTCGGTCGCGGCCCACCACCGGACGCCGGAAAGCGGCCACCTCCCCACCGCCGTCGGCGACCAGCACCACCTCGGGTGCGAGCACGTCGAGCAGCACCTGCAGATCACCACTCCCCAACGCCGCCAGGAACCGGTCGACCACCTGCTGGTGCTCCCCACGATCGACCTGTATG
>JAJNDJ010000131.1 GCA_021156345.1 Rubrobacteraceae bacterium
CAGGCGGTCAAGGTGCTCAAGGACAAGACCGTCGTCCGCCGCCTCTTCGAGGATGTGGCCCCCGAGCTCGACGACCGTAACTCGGGCTATACCCGTATCCTGAAGCTGGGCCCAAGACTCGGCGACGGCGCCGAGACCGTCTACCTGGAGCTGGTCAACCACACCACGGAGTAGCCCAACGCATGCAGAACCGAGGCGAAGGGACCCACCCCGGTGGGTCCTTAGCCGTCTCTTGCGAGAGAGTTTCCTTCTCCTACCCAGGCTCCGGACGGCCCGCACTCTCGGAGGCGAGCCTCGATCTTCGCCCTGGAGAATACGTCGGCGTGGTAGGCCCGAACGGCAGTGGCAAGTCCACCCTGGTCCGCCTCTTGAACGGCCTCCTGAGACCCGACTCGGGCCGCGTCCTCGTGTCAGGCCGCGACCCGGTTACGGAACCTTTCGAGGTTCGCAAGCACCTCGGTGTCCTCTTCCAGAATCCCGAGAATGGCCTGGTCGCCCCATTCGTCGAGGACGACGTCGCCTTCGGCCTGGAGAACCTGGGCGTTCCCCGCGAGGAGATGCGCGAGAGGGTCGCCAGGGCCGTAAGGGCCGTCGGCCTCCAAGGCTACGAGCGCCGCGAGCCCCATACTCTTTCGGGCGGCGAGAAGCAGCGCGTCGCCCTTGCTGGCCTCCTTGCCGTCGAACCCGAGATACTCGTCCTCGACGAGCCCACCTCGATGCTCGACGCCGCGGGACGCAGGGAGGTTCTGGAGTACCTCCAGGACCTGCGGTCCGAGAAGACCGTCCTGCACGTAACCCACCACCTCGAAGAGCTCACAGGCGCCGACCGTATCCTCGTCCTGAACGGGGGTGAGCTCGTTGCTGACGAAACACCCGAACGATTATTCTCCAACGCGGACCTCCTGCGGGAGAACAGGCTGGTCCTGCCCGTCATACCGAGGCTCGCACTGGAGCTCGGCCTCGCGCCGGCGAAGCTACGCACGCCCGAAGAGCTGGCCGAGGCCATACTCGCCAGAACACGGAGCGGGACGAGGTCTCGATGAAGCTGGAGCTCAGGGACGTCAGGCATGTCTACGCACGGGGCACCCCCTTCGAGGTCGAGGCGTTGCGAGGCGTGTCGCTCGTCGTGGAGCCGGGAGAGGTGCTCGCCATCGTCGGCGGCACTGGCTCGGGCAAGAGCACGCTCGTACAGCACATGAATCTCCTCCTCGTTCCGACGAGTGGCGAGGTGCTCGTCGACGGCGTGGATGCGACGACGCTCAAAAAGAGCGAGCTCAGGCGCAGGGTCGGCCTCGTCTTCCAGTTCCCCGAATCGGCGCTCTTCGCCCCGACCGTCGAGGAGGACGTGGCCTTTGCCCCACGTCAGCTCGCTCTTGGCGAAGAGGAGGTCAGGGAGCGGGTGCTCGAGTCGCTGCGGGCGCTGGGGGCTGAGGAGCTCGCGGCGCATTCACCTTTCGCCCTCTCTGGCGGCGAGAAGCGGCGGGCCGCCATCGCCGGGGTGCTCGCGATGAGACCAGAGGTCCTCGTCCTCGACGAGCCGACGGCCGGCCTCGACCCGGCCACCAGGGAGGATCTTCTAACCTTGATTCTCGGCCTGCGCGAATCGGGAGTCTCCGTCGTCCTCGTCTCTCATGATCTGGACGAGGTCGCCGAAGTAGCCGACAGGGTGTGCGCGCTACACGAAGGCAGGGTAAGCGCCGTCGGGACTTCGGCCCAGGTGTTCTACGGAGATCCTGCACAGGCTCCGGCGACCGTACAGGTGGCCTCCCTGCTAAGAGGGTCGAGACCGGAGATCGGTATCCCCGTGCGCTTCGGGGAGACGCTCCACGCGTTGAGGGCTCTGCAAGGTACCTGAGGTGACGACCAGGAGCCTCGGCCAGTTCTATCCCGTGTCTTCGCCCGTGCACGCGCTCGACCCGAGGGCCAAGCTCCTGGCCACAGCCGTGTTCGTCGTCGGGCTCTTCCTCATAGACTCGACGGTGGGGCTGCTCTTCGTCGCCGCTGCACTCGCGGCGCTCGTGGCGGTGAGCCGCATTCCCGCGGGCACCTTTTTGCGGCTCTTACGGCCCGTGTTGCTTATAGTCGCGCTGACTGTCCTGTTCCAGGTCTTCTTCTCGCGGGAGGGTGTCACGCTCTTGGAGTGGGGCTTCTTGGAGGTCCATTCTGGCGGGTTGAGGTTGGGTTTCTTCCTGGCCTTGCGGATACTGTTGCTCGTCTCATCGGCAGGGTTGCTTACGGCGACGACGGCCCCGGTGGCGCTCGCTGATGGTATCGAAGACCTCCTTTCTCCCCTGAAGAGAGTGCGGTTCCCGGCGCACGAGGTCGCCATGATGATGACCATAGCACTCCGTTTCATCCCCACGCTCGGTGAGGAGGCGGAGAAGATCAAAAGTGCCCAGGCCGCCCGTGGTGCTGACTTCTCTGAGGGAGGGCCGCTTCGCAGGGCGCGCTCCTTCGTCCCCGTGCTCGTGCCGCTGACCGTCGGCGCCTTCCGCCGCGCCGACGAGCTCGCTGAGGCGATGGAGAGCAGGGGCTACAAGGGCGGCGAAGGCCGAACCCGCTACCGTGAGCTGCGCTTTCGGCTCGGCGACGCGCTCGCACTGGCAGTCACCCTGCTCATATTGCTGGTCGGGATCCTGCTTTGAACCTCGCCGGGCTCGTCGAGTATGAGGGCACCGACTTCGCGGGATGGGCAGCGCAACCCGAACGAAGGACGGTCGAGGGTGTGCTCTCTCAAGGGCTCTCTACCATTCTGCGCCAGCCGGTCAAGATGAGCGTCGCAGGCCGCACCGACGCAGGGGTGCACGCAAGCGGACAGGTCGTTTCCTTCGAGGCTGACACAGAGCTCAGGCCGGCCCTGATCTCCTACAAAACCACGGCGGTACTGCCCAAAGACGTGGCGCTCCGTCGTTGCGTCGCCGTAAGGGACGAATTCGACGCCCGCAGGGACGCGAGGAGCCGAACATACGAATACAGATTGGTCAACGACGAGATCAGGTCCCCCCTGGAGCGCCACCACGCGGGCTACGCACCGCAGAGACTCGACCTGGATCTCCTCTCTGCAGCGGCAAGACTGGTGGAAGGGACCCACGACTTCAGGGCCTTCACCCCCCAGAAGAGCTACCATGTCCGCTTCGAACGAATCGTTACCAGCTCGCGCTGGACCAGGCGCGACGACCTGCTAAGGTACCGCATAACCGCCGACTCGTTCCTGTACGGTATGGTCCGCGCCCTGGTCGGCACCATGCTCGAGGTTGCGGGCGGGAAGAGAGACCTGACGGAGTTCGACCGGCTGCTCTCGGGAGGAAAGCGCAGTGAAGTAGGGCCCGCCGTTACCAGCCGCGGGCTCACGCTGGTCGGTGTTGACTACGACGACCCGAATCTATGGAGGAGTGAGCGATGAACTCAGAGGATTCGAGAGAGCTTTTGCGGGAGATCGACACCTACGTCGAGGACCTGTTCGCCCCATCGGACGAGATCCTCGAAGCAGCCCTGCGCGACTCCCGGCGGGCCGGGCTGCCTGAGATAAACGTCTCGCCCAACGAAGGAAGGCTGCTGCAACTGCTCACCGAGATAGCCGGGGCGCGGCGCATACTGGAGATAGGCACCCTTGGAGGCTACAGCGCCATCCAGTTCGCCCGCGCCCTGCCCGAGGGGGGAGGCCTGATCTCCCTGGAGATAGACGAGCATCACGCCGGAGTCGCCCGCAACAACATCGAACGTGCCGGTCTCTCCGAGAAGGTCGAGATCCGGGTCGGCGACGCCCACCAACTCCTCGCCTCGCTCATCGAAGATGAAGAAGGCCCCTTCGACATGATCTTCATAGACGCCGACAAAGAGAGCTACCCCGAGTACCTGGATGCGTCCCTGCGCCTCGTACGACCAGGCTCTCTCATCCTCGGCGACAACACCATAAGGGGCGGCACCGTACTCGACCCCAAGGACACAACGGCCAGGGCGACGCGCGAGTTCAACGAGCGGATAGCCAGAGACCAAAGGCTCTCCAGCATCGCGCTACCCCTGATCCGGGAGCGCATAGACGGCCTGACCATAGCACGGGTCCTGTAGGGGCGGTTTGCGAACCGCCCAACGCCTGTGGACCATTCTTGAAGGCTGGTCCTTTTGCCGATGTATGCTACTATTTGATCCGTTCGAAGGCCTTTGAAGTTCGCACAAGCTCCGGAGGATGATGAAGAGTTACATGGCGCGACCTCGGGCGTCTGGCGACCGAGATCGTACGCGTTCTGCGCGGCAAGAACAAGCCGCAGTACACGCCGCACGTCGACGTAGGCGACTTCGTTGTCGTTGTGAACGCTGACAGGGTTGCCGTCACGGGCAGGAAGGCCGAGCAGAGGGTCTACAGGCGGCACTCGGGTTATCCCGGCGGCATGAAGGAGACCAGCTACGAGCAGATGCTCGGGCGCAAGCCGACCGAGGTCCTGCGCAAGGCCGTCTACGGGATGATGCCGAAGACCCGCCTCGCCAGAAAGCAGTTCAAGAAGTTGAAGATCTACGCGGG
>JAJNDJ010000132.1 GCA_021156345.1 Rubrobacteraceae bacterium
GGGATACGCCCAGTGCCCCGACTGCGGCAAGGAGCTGAGGATCTTCGGGGGCGACGGAGGCGAGAGGGTGGCCGGAGAGCTAGGATCGGAGGTCATGGGGCGCATCCCGATCCAGCCTGAGGCTTCGGGGGAGCCTGGACGCTCGCTCTTCGAGGCGGACTCGAGTCAGGCCCGTGTCTTCGACGAGATGGCCGCTGCCCTGGTCGCAAGCAAAGTCCGCAGGCGCATAAAGGTGTTGTAGAGGCGGTCAGCTGATCGGCTGGCTGCGGCCTTAGGGGCCTCCGCTTTCAGCATCTCAGCCTAACGCCCTACTGTCGGGTGATGTGCGTGTCCCTGAGCTCCCTTATTCTGTCCTCATCGCTGACAGGAGAGCTCTACAACAAGAGGGGTAGGAGACCGTGTATCCATAAGTGTGGACATGGCCTCGCTTGGGATGCGCGCATCGGGCGCGCGTCATCTGAGCGTTAATTAGAAGGGCTCAAGGCGTGAGTTTTTTCTACGCATTTTGAGCACTTCTGCCCTGAATCTAATGAAGTGCCTTGCCTTGGAACGCTGTGATCGGATGGTAAACCCTAATGCTGGTGAGGCTTCAGCAGTTGGTGTTCAGTCACCCAGATGACGATCTGGGCTCGCGAATTGAGTCCCAATTTCAGGAGAATCTTGGCAACATGATTACCTGCGGTGCGCTCGGAGATCCGGAGCCTGGAGGAGATCTGGCGATTGGTTAGGCCCTGGGCGGCGAGGAGTGCTACCTCCTGCTCTCGGGGGCTTAGGGCAGCACGCTGCGCACCAGCCAGAGACTCTTCTGGCACGAGGGTCGTCGGTTGATCGGTATCCTCTTCGGAGAAAGCGTACTCGACGGCCTGTTGCTGGCCCATAGCCTTGCCTTCTGCCCACGCCTCCTCGAAAGCCGCCTCGCCCAGCCGGGTACGCGCTTCAGCCAGGCGGCTCTCGTAGCTCGTTACGGTGTACGTCGAGGGCATAATCTGGATTCCTGCAGCCTCCCGCATGGCTTCCGATATTCCCCACAACCGCGCCGCACGCACCGGATAGCCTTCGGAAGCAGCTGCGCACGCTAGTCCGAAGAAGGAGTACACGCTACCTACCTTCTCGTCCAACTCTCGCGAGAGTTGAATTACCTCCCGCAGCAACACCTTCGTCCGGTCGTGATGTTCCAGTATCACCGATATCAGCCCCAGGTTGACCTGGCATGTGATTATGCCCCATCTGTCCTCCATCTCGCGGTACAACGCCCGAGCCTCCTCAAACAGTGCAGCCGCCTCGCCAAGATCTCCGCGCAGGAGCCCCGCCGCGATCCCCGCGGTAACGAGCATATTCGCGATCGTGCGGCGGTTCTTCAGCCGGGGCCTAAGCGCCAAGGCCTCCTCGAGCAGAGCTGCCACAGGTATGTCATCCCTATGCCCCAGCAGAGCCACGTGGCCAAGAAAGCTGAGCGATGACGCGATGCCCTCTTCGTCGTTGAGCTCCCTGTACAAGGTCAGGCTCTCCTCGAGTACCGTCTTTGCGGTCTCGAAGTCGCCCTGGAACATTGCTATCCAGCCGGCCCCGTTAAGGGCTTTCGCCCTCGCCACCGGTGAGCGGCCCAGTGAGAGTGCCTTCTCCAGCCACCCCCGTCCCTCGATTGAGTAGCCACGCGTAAACCAGAACAACCATAACGCCCCCGCCAACCGCAGGGCGAGCTCGGCATCACCCTCCTCCTGTGACCAATCTAGCGCAGCCCGCAGGTTGTCGTGCTCAGTCTCCAGCCGATGCAGCCACTTCGAGTGTCCTGACCCACTAGACTCATTGTCCGCCTCCTCGGCCAGTGCCAAATACCATTCGGCGTGCCGGTACCTCGTTTGCTCCTCTTCCTCGCCGTCCTTGAGCTTCTCTCGGCTGTACTGCCTAATAGGCTCGAGCAGCCTGTAGCGTGACCCGCTCTGCAAGCTCTCCTCCGCGACCACCAATGACTTACCGACCAGCATAGAGAGCAAGTCCAAGACGTCTTCTTGCTCGATGACTCCTCCCGCTCCAGTGGCTTCTGCAGCTTCGAGGGTGAAGCCGCCGGCGAATACAGAGAGCCTTCTGAACAGTACCTGCTCGGGCTCGCTAAGCAACTGATGGCTCCAATCCAACGTCGCCCTCAAGGTCCGGTGACGAGGGTCAGCGATCCGCTCGCCGCCCGTAAGAATATTGAGCGAGTGCCCGAGCCTGTCAGAGATCTGATCGGCAGAGAGTATCCCAACACTCGCTGCGGCAAGCTCTATGGCGAGCGGTATGCCCTCCAGTCTCGCGCATACCTTCGCCACGGCCGTGGCGTTCTCGGGTGTAAGTTCAAAGCCCGGACACCTGATCGAGGCACGGTCAGCGAATAGTTGTGCTGACTCGTAGACTTCGAGTTCGTCCACCGTCGGAGACTGTTGCGCGCCGGGCGTGGAGAGGGAGGGTACGAGCCAGTTTTGCTCGCCCGTCACGCCCAAAAGCTCTCGGCTGGTGGCGAGTACCCGCAAGCGCGGACAATAATCCAATAGGGCATGCGCAAGTCGCGCGGTAGCGTCTGTCAGGTGTTCGCAGTTGTCCAAGATGAGGAGCATCTCTGCGTCGTGCAGCGCGTTTAGGAGGGTGTCGAGCAGTGGGTGGCCCGGCTGCTCGCGCACACGGAGCGTCGTGGCTAGCGCTTGTGGTACTAGCGTCCCCTCCGACAATGGCGCCAACTGCACAAACCACACTCCGTCCGGATAGTTCTCAACTAGGTCCCTGCTTGCTTCCAAGGCGAGCCGCGTCTTGCCACAGCCGCCAGGACCGGTGAGCGTCAACAGACGAGTCATGGCAAGCATACGCGTTGCCTCCACCATCTCGCGCTCGCGCCCCACGAAACTCGTTCTTGGCGCAGGCAGGTTGTGCTTGCTCATATCGGGCAGGACCTGCCGCTGCGGGGTAGCGGCGGATGGCGTCGGCTTGAATCTCCCGGCCGCAATCTCGGCGCGTAGACCGCGAGTCTCCGCGCCGGGTTGCGTACCGAGACCTCTGGAGAGCGCATTGTAAAGACGTTCGTACTGGGAGAGGGCTCGGTCTGGCCTGCCCGAGAGAGCGTGAAGTCGCATTAGGCCCAGGTGCGCCTGCTCATGCGTAGGTGCCGCGGTCATCGCTTTCTGAAGTGTCTCGATGGCCGGCTCATACTCATCACGTTCTTCGTAGAACGCCGCTAGCTCGATTAGCAGTGTAAGGTGGAGTTGGCGCAGCTCTTCTCGCCTGCCTTCAACCCACTCCTCGTAGCGGTCCTCGGGCAAGAGTTCGCCCGCGTAAAGATCTAGCGCCGCCCTGTAAGCCGCCGTGCTTTTGGAGCGACGTGCAGTAAGAGCTGCCTCCTCGAAGGCATCTACGTCCACCCAGAGATTGCCTTCGGGGCACATCACGAGCGAGTCGTCTTCGCCTACCAGATAGCGGGAGCCACCTGTCGGATCGAGGACTCTGCGGGCGGCGTGGAGGGTCTGGCGAAGGTTGTTCGAGGCGGCCTTCTTCGCGTGCCCTGGCCAGAGCAATTCCGTGGCTCGTTCGCGGTGGAGGCGGTGGTGGGGAGCGAGGGAGAGCAGCTTGACAAGGGCGGTGGCTTTCCTTAGATGCCAAGCACTCTTCTCGACGATAGAAGGGCCTACAGAGACCTTGAAGTCGCCGAGCATCCAGACGCGTAGCGCCTCGGATTTCTCGCTCCCAGATGATCTGTGTTGTTTCCTACCTCCGGAGCCAGAAGGATTGTCCATACCAGCTTCCCACTCCTTTTATGCGGCGGAGGATGAGGCGTCAGACCTCCGCTCTGTCCCGTGACGGGTACCATACCTTCGACTATGGGACAACGTATCCCCCAAGTGGCATATTTCTTCTAGCTGATGGCGTAAACATCAACGGTGCGCCCGTCCCCCAACAACTCGCCACCAACACCGCGGAACTGGGAGCCTTCTACCCGTGTAAGACTTGCACGAGATCTCTCACGGCGTCGGCGCTGTCGTTCAGATCCCCCAGTTCTTCGTCCCTGAGGGCGAGCTCGATGATGTCTTCGATGCCCGAGGCGCCGAGCTTGACGGGGACGCCGACGAAGAGGTCGTCTATCCCGTACTCGCCCTGCAGGTAGGCGGCGCAGGGGAGGATGCGCTTCTGGTCGAGCAGGATGGCGTCGACCATCTCGGCTGCGGCTGCGGACGGCGCGTAGCCATGCTCGGCAGCGGCACCATCGTGTCCCCGTGCCCGCCGAGGACGAGCGCGAAGACGTCGCGCACGGAGACCTCGAGCTCTTCGGCAATGAACGTGCGGTAGCGGGCGGTGTCGAGGATGCCGGCCATGCCGACCACGCGCTCGCGGGGGAAACCGCTCGTTTCCATCGCCACATGGCACATGGCGTCGAGCGGGTTGGCAACGACGACGAGGATCGTCTCCGGCGAATGCTCGACGACCTCCTCCGTAACGCTCGCAACGATGTTCTGGTTCGTCTTGAGCAGGTCGTCACGGCTCATCCCCGGCTTGCGGGGGCTTCCGCTGGTTATGACCACCACGTCCGATCCTGCGGTCTCCTCGTAATCGTTGGCTCCCGTTACTTTGGAGTCGTAGCCGAGGATCGGACCACTCTCCAAAATATCCAGAGCCTTGCCCTGAGGTAGGCCTTCCACGATGTCCACCAGCACAACGTCGGCATAATTACGCTCTGCCAGCCTCTGGGCCGTCGTCCCTCCGACGTTGCCCGCGCCTACTACGGTGACCTTCCTCTTCGCCATCTCGTTCCCTCCTGAATTCGCCTGCCCGGGTGAGTTCATGATATGTGAATACCTCAGAGCTTGCCGCGCCAAACCCGGATAGAATCAGTTCAGTGAGTACGAGTTTCGAAGAGCTTCGTTGGATGTGATCCTTGCCATTCAGACGCGCCGGAGCGTCGGCCGCGTGAGGCAGGATCCTGTGCCTGAAGACCTCGTCAGGCGCATCCTGGAGAGCGCCGTGCACGCCCCCAACCACAAGATCACCGAGCC
>JAJNDJ010000320.1 GCA_021156345.1 Rubrobacteraceae bacterium
GACGCCACGGGACTGCCTTTCGTCGGGAGGGCCGGCAAGCTCCTCGACGACATTCTGGCGGCCGTGGACCTGACCCGGCAGCAGATCTACCTGACGAACGTCGTGAAGTGCAGGGCTGCCGTCGAGGAGGGCGGCAGGCTCAAGAACCGCCAGCCGAAGACCACGGAGATAAGGGCCTGCAACCCCTACCTGCAGGGCCAGATCGCGGCCGTCAAGCCAGAGATCATCCTCTGTCTCGGCGGTCCCGCCGCGAAGACCATCATAGACAAGGACTTCAGGATCACCAAGGACCGCGGCAAGTGGTACGAGATAGACGGCATCAAGACGATGGCGACCTTCCATCCCGCCTATGTCCTGAGACAGCGTGGCGACGACCTGAACAATGCCAAGCGCATGGTCTGGAAAGACATCAAGAACGTCTACGCCGAGTACCAGAAGGCGATGGAGTCGCGGGAGGCTTGAGAGCTGACGAGCCTGCCCTGCTCATCGAGGACGAAGCAACGTAAATATTCTCATACCGTGTCTTGGTCGCGCCTGTTATAGTGCGTTCTTGTAGAAGGAAATCGTCTAGAAGGGCTCGTAAAGCGTGGTCAGCACAACTACCGGCAGTCGCATGATGGACAGCACCGACAAGGAGATACTCAACCGGATCCAGCGCGAGGTCCCGCTGCTGGGCTACGAGTCGAGCCTGGTCGCCGCCAGGATCCCGGCACACAAGTTAGGCGAAGGCGCCAAGGCTATAAACTCCCACCCCGGCGTCTCCCACAACTACGAGCGTAACAACGAGTTCAACCTCTGGTATACCGTCGCCGTCCCGCCCGGCTCCCGCCTGGGACTCGAAGGCACCGTCGACGTGCTGCACCACATAAGCGGCGCCGAGAAGACCCGCATTCTGCCCACCCTGAAGCTCTTCAAGATCGGGGTGACCCTGGATATGAATACCGGCGCTACGGCCAAGAAGGAGGCGCCCCAGTACGGCGAGTCCGACCGGGAGAGCGCCGACAGGAACATCTCGGAGGACGATAAGGCCGCCATCAGGGCCCTCCAGGAGGACGTCCCGCTGACGCCGCGTCCTTTCGACCTGTGGGGAAGGCAGGTCGGCCTCTCCTACGAGGAGCTACTGGAGAGGGCTTACGACCTGCGCGACCGCAAGATCATGCGCCGTTTCTCGGCGGTCCTCTACCACCGCAAGGCCGGCTTCAGGGCCAACGCGATGGGGGTCTGGAGGGTGCCCGACGAGCGCATCGACGAGGTAGGCAACGCCTTCGCCCACTACCAGGCCGTCTCCCACTGCTACCAGCGACCTACCTACGAAGACTGGCCGTACTCCGTCTTCTCCATGGTACACGGACGCAGCGTCGAGGAGTGCGAGAACGTCCTTTCGGCGATGGCCGGGGAGACGGGACTTACAGACTACACCTCCCTCTACTCCACCCGCGAGTACAAGAAGACGCGGGTGCGCTACTTCACGCCCGAGATGGAGGCCTGGGAGCGCCTCTACGCAGGCATCCTGCGCTGCTGATTCAGGTATCAGGCTACGGGCGAGGAACCCTTCCTTGTTGAGCGCGGCGTTACTCGTGGCTCTCTTCGCGGCGTTGCTCGCCGGGATCGTCACCGGGCTGACGGGCTTCGGGCTGGCCCTGATCAGCACGCCCATACTCCTCTTCGTCTACGAGCCCCGTACGGTTATCGTGCTGACCACCATCTTCTCGATCGTCATAAACAGCGCCGTAGTATGGGACTCCTGGCAAAAGGCGCGCAAGCGGCTCGCGCTTGCGCTCCTGATCCCTGCCCTCTTCGGCATCGCGGCCGGCGTCGAGGTCTTGAGCGTTATCAACCCTGACTACGTGCGCCTTGGGGTCGGCGTGATCGTCATCTTCTCGGCCCTGCTCCTGGTCAGGGACATCAGGCTGCCTGGCGCCAGCACTCGGTGGGGGACCCTCGTCGCCGGTTCGGCAAGCGGGGCGCTCTCCACCTCGACCGGGCTTGCCGGCCCGCCCATAGTGTTGCTCCTTGCCTCGCGCGACCTCCCGAAGCACGAGTTCAGGGGGACGAGCGCACTGTACTTTTTGCCCATGAGCCTCATCGGACTCGCTGTCCTGGCCTTCCGGGGCCTGGTGGAGGCCTCGGAAGTCCCCCTGGGGCTCTTGCTCATCCCTGCCGCCATAGCCGGAAAGGTACTCGGCACGGCGCTCCTCGCGCGCGTCTCCGAGAGGGCGTTCCGGGCGGTTACTCTGGGGCTCGTTATCCTGACCGGCACCCTGGGTGTCATGACCGCGGCCTTGGCGCTGTTCTAGCCTGCCTGGCCGCGTCCTCCACGTGGCATAATCTCCCGGTTGGCCAGAAGAGGAGGCGAAGGTTGATGGTAAGGGTCGGGGTGCAGCTCCAGCCGCAGCACGCCAGTTACGCGCAGATGCGTGACGCATGGCTCAGGGCGGAGGAGATGGGGGCTGATACGATCTTCACCTGGGACCACTTCTACCCGCTCTACGGCGATCCCGACGGCAAGCACTTCGAGTGCTGGACGTTCCTCGGGGCGATGGCGGAGGTCACGGAGAGGGTAGAGTTCGGGGCGCTCGTGAAAGATTACAACGAGTACGGTTACGAGTTCGGAACGGCGGGGAGCCGGCTACGGGACCTCGACGCCGCGATGCCCGTCATAGAGGAGCGGCTAGGGAAGCTGAACCCGCCGCCCATGCGGGAGATCCCTATCCTCATCGGCGGTGGAGGCGAGAAGGTCACTCTGCGCATCGTCGCCGAATACGCCAATATCTGGCACGGTTTCGGGGACCCGGAACGGGCGGCCCGCAAGAGCGGCATCCTCGACGACTGGTGCGAGAAGGTAGGCCGCGATCCGAAAGAGATAGAGCGCTCCATAACGGTCAGGCCGGAACTGGTCAAGGACGCCGATCGCTACGTCGAGAACGGCATCACTCACCTCGTCATGGCCTTCGGCGGCCCCGACTACAGGACCTCATCGCTTGGCGCGATGAGTACAGGGAGCGCAACGTAGCGAGCTGACAGGAAGGCTACCGCTGGAGACGGAGGTCCGCTCCGAGATGGGGACCACTCCTGACCCCGCTTAACCGGAGCTTATCGCCCCATCCAGGTCGGCGATGAGGTCCTCCTTGTCCTCGATTCCGACAGAGAGGCGCATGAGGCCGTCGGTAACACCCCTCGCCTCGCGTTGCTTGCGCGGGATTGCGGCGTGGGTCATGGTGGCAGGATGGGTTACGAGCGACTCGACTCCGCCTAGACTCTCGGCGAAATGGAAGACCCGCGTCTTCTGCACCGCCGCGTAGGCAGCCTCCGCGCCGCCCCTGAGGGTGAACGAGACCATCCCCGAAAACCCGCTCATCTGCCTCTTCGCCAACTCGTGCTGGGGATGGTCGGGCAGGCCGGGATAGTACACCTTGTCGACCTCGGGATGGCCCTGTAAGAAC
>JAJNDJ010000133.1 GCA_021156345.1 Rubrobacteraceae bacterium
CACGGCGTAGTGGACGTGCAAAGAGAACGTGTTGTTGCGCCGGATCAACCACCCCAGTTTCTTTTGCAGGCGCTGGTAATGGGGCTTGTCGATGATCTCTTGCTCCCGCCAGTCGCCGATGGGGTGCGTTCCGCTGGTGCCGAGGACCCTGCCAAGTTGCTCTGCATGCCCAAGCAGGATACGCCTGCGGGAGACGAGATCGGCCAAGACCCCTGCGGGTTGCTCGTGCACGCCCGTGTTCGACTCGATCTCGCAGTCTATGAGCTCCCCCGAGAACAGGGTCGCAGGCTCGAGAGCCAGAATCTTCTGTGCCCCGTCAGCGAGCTTGAAGGTCCCAGGGTCAGCGAGCCACAGCTCCTCTTCCGCGCCGAGGGTGCCCTCTTTTGTGTCCTGCTCGAAGGCGTCCTCAGGTATGAGGGAGGTGTGGTTGCGGGTGTTCAAGAGTCTGCTCGGCGGTAGTCGGGTGAGTGATCCATGGCGACGAGTATATTACTCTGTCTGCAAGGAGAGGTGACGGCCTCGGGTTAGAATAGTGCCCTCTACAGCGAGACGGGAGGTGTTTGTGTCGGCGGACCTTGACATTGAGGTGACCATCCTGGACAGGGCGCTGTAGGGCGAATGGAGCGTCGGAGCTCGGAGTACGTACCCGAAAGTCTCGTTGCGGCCTGCGCCGCGACGGCCATGATGCTCGTCTACAGCGCCCCCACCCCAGGGACGGGATCCCGCTACCTCGACGGCCGCGATGCCACCCTCGCTTCGATCTCTCTGGCCGGCTATGCCGATCCTCGAACAGCCGGGTACCTGGCCCCCCTGGCCCGAGGCACCCTGCGCGAAGAGCCATCGGCCCGTGTCCTCGCAGGACTGGGTCACGAGGAGATAGCGCCGTTTGCGCGGGCGCTGGAGGTGGCCGGCGGCGAAGAGGCTCTCGCCGGTGCGCTGTCTTACGCCCTCGGGGCGGGTAAAGACGCCACGCTCCGCGACGCGATGCGCTTCTCGGCGGGGCGCCACGCCCTGGCGCGAGAGTACGCCAGGGACTTCGAGATCACCCGCGAGCTCGCCAGGCCGGCGCTCCTCTCCTCTCTTTCGAGGGCAGACTCCGTCCGCGGCGCCCTGGTCCAGGCCTACCTCGAGGTCCTCTCGGAGGTTCCCGACCTCGATGTGGCAGGCCGCGCAGGCCGCCAGGAGGCCGAGGAAGTCTCCCGAATGGCGCACGGGGTCTTGAAGGCCGGCGGTGTACACTCCAGGCGGGGCCTCGAAGGGATAGCCAACCTCGGCGGCCTGCTCCGCGCAGACCCTCGCCTCTCTCCGACTACGACCGAGTATCCCGTCATCGCCGCCGCTTTCCTCGTGGCCCTGGAGTACGGTCCTGATTCCCTGAGCCACAGGCTCAGGCCGGCCACGGGTAGGTGAAGCCGTTTGCCCGGCCTGTATGCACTGTTGGTAGAATCTGGCAGTAGTGTCGGCGTAGAGGAGGAGCATGAGGGCTCTGGTCATCGTGGGACATGGTTCGCACCTCAACGAAGACTCGAGCCTGCCCGTCTACGAGCATGCCGGCCGCATCAGGGAGACCGGAGAGTTCGACGAGGTCGTCGAGTGCTTCTGGAAGGAGGAACCCTCCATGCGCCACGTGCTCGACACCATAGAGTCGGAAGACGTCTACATCGTCCCCGCTTTTATCTCCGAAGGATATTTCACCCAGCAGGTCATCCCCAGGGAGCTCGGTCTGGAAGGCCCCATTACCAGGAAGGGCGAGAAGACCGTCCGCTACGCCGGACCCCTTGGCACCTTCGAGGGGATGCCCGGCGTCATCCTGGATCGTACCCAAGACCTCATGCGCTCCAGAGAGGTCTCGGGACGCACGGCCCTCGTCTTGCTAGGCCACGGAACCGACCTGAACAAGAACTCAGGCGGTGTGATCTACCTCAATGCCGGACGCATCAGGGAGCGTGAGATCTACGATCTCGTCGAGGTCGGGTTCCTGGATCAAGACCCCGAGATAGGCGGCGTCGTCGATAGTGTCGAGGCGGAGAACGTGATCCTGATCCCCTTGTTTATCGCGGACGGCTGGCACACTCGCGAGACGATCCCCGAGGACCTGGGCCTTACGGGCGAGGTTACGGTACGCGACGACAAGACGATCTTCTACGGCGCTCCAGTCGGAACGCACCCTTCTATGGCGAACCTCATAGTCGCCCGCGCCCGTGGAATGATGGCAGAGCAGCCTGTTGTCTGACGCTCTCTCAGGACACCCCCAGAACGTCGCTGCCAGCTCCCGCGAGGCCTTCGCGGCGTGGGTGGATGACGCGCCAGAAGGTCGCGTCTTCGGCCAGGTGGTCGTACGCCCTGATCCTCCCCATGGATACTCGCTGCGTCACGCGGACGAGGCGCGGGATGAGGGTCTCAGAGTCAGCGAGGACCCGCGCGCTGCGCGAGAGATCGCCAGGCTCACCGAAGGCGGGGAGTACAGGCCGCTGATGAGCTCCCCCAACCTGCGACGTGGCTGGGAGCTCAGACTAGAGGATGCGCGTTCTCTGGTGACCGCGATCAACTACCTTTACCCTGCTGGCGTCGTCCACTGGTACCTCAACAGGGAGGGGAGGCTGGATCTCACGAGCTTCAGAGAGAACGCGGCGAGGCAGAGTGGGATCTACAAACGGGTTCAGCGGCTCACGGACCAGGGGGTGATCGATGCTGCCATCGCCTGCTGCGAGGACTCGGTGTGTCTCAAGAAGACCCTCTGGGACGTGGATGAGGACACGCCTCTCGACGTGGACCGGGGCGAAGGTGAGATCCCCTGCCCCGAGCCGTGCAGCATCTTCGTCTCTTTTGCGCGGCGGGTGAGGCTATTCGAGCGGGAGAGAGACCTCGACGCCACAGGCCTCTCTCCCTCGGAGAGAGAAGACCTTACCGCCCTCGTCGAGGCCGCGGCCACAGGCGACGTCGAGTTCGCCCGCGAGGCCGAGTT
This sequence comes from Rubrobacteraceae bacterium, assembly GCA_021156345.1. The sequence goes on from JAJNDJ010000133.1 coordinate 2,966, forward strand.
CGAAAAGCCGCTGAACGAGAGGAGGATGCGCTACAGGAGGCTCACCCTCGTCCCCAAACTGCGCCGGAACGGATAGAGAACCTTCCGAAGCCTCAGGCGACGCGATGGCGGTTGTCCATGTGCTGTTTCCGCACGGGCATTTCGGGGTATCTCGTTGTTTCGAGAAACCAACTCCGCGAAGATGGAGGTAGTGAATGGCGCGCAAGAAGAGAAAGGCCGCCAGAGCCGGTGCTAAGGTAGGAGCAAGGGTGGCACCCGTGGCGGGCAGGACTGCAGGGAAGGCAGCCTGGAAGCTCGGCAAGGCCGAAGCCAAGCTAATACGCCGGGCGATGAGCTCGCAGGAACCGAAGAAGACCAGATATCTCAAGTACGGGTTCTTCATCCTGATCGGGCTTGCCATCGGGGCCGCCATCGCCCGTTCGAAGAAGGGCGAAACGTCAGGCGAGTCCTCATCCTACACGGGGACGACCGGACCCCACGCCCCCGAGCCTGGGAGCCCGGCAGGAGAGCGGGGCCAGACCTGGGGTAGTGGCACCCCGACTGGGACGGCAGGCGGCGGTGGCCAGCAGAGTCCTGAGGGTGCTAACCGCACCGGTGCCGAGCGAGAGTACTCGGATCCCGCCTCAGGGCCTCTTATCGGGGAACAGCATAGTGACGTGGAGGGCGTGGGCGCGCAGCAAGAGGAGATAGAACAGCGCATCCGCACCCAGATCGGTGAGGACCCGCGTACCGCGGAGATGCCGCGGGTGAACGTCGAGGTAAACGACGGGATCGCCGAACTGCGCGGGACAGCGCCTTCCGAGGACGCGAAACTGGCGGCTGGTGAGATCGCCCAACAGGTCGAAGGCGTCCGCGAGGTACGAAACCTGATACAGGTAAGCTAGTCAGCACGCATCGGCCTTCGCTTGTCAGCCAGTTGGCTCGCGGCGCGGGCCGCGCCCGACAGGGCGCATGCTGATTCGCTGCTCAATCTCGAATGAGATCGAGCAACTCGTCGCGCTTGCGCTCCATCCTCTCGTTGTCTTCGGCCTCCACGTTGAGGCGGAGGAGAGGTTCGGTGTTCGAGGGGCGGAGGTTGAACCACCAGTCGCCTAGGTCGACCGTGAGGCCGTCGAGGTGGTCTACCTTTGCGCCTTCGATACTCGAATAATGGTCTTCGACCTTCCCTAGGGTCGCTTCCTGGTCTTCTACTTCGGAGTTGATCTCACCCGATCGGACGTAAGGGTCGATGGGGGAGAGGAGACTGGAGACGGGCTCTTCCTGGCGGCCGACGAGCTCGGCTATTGTCAGCATGGCGATGATGCCTGAGTCGGCGAAGTAGTTGTCCCTGAAGTAGAAGTGGGCCGAGTGCTCCCCCCCAAAGGCCGCGTCATGCTTTCGCATCTGCGGCTTGATGATGGAGTGTCCTGCCCTGGTCCTTATGGCCTTCCCGCCCTCGCGCTCGACGAGCTCGGGGAAGGCCTTCGAGCAGACCGCGCTGTACAGTATGGTCGCGCCAGGCTCCTTCTCGAGCACGTTCTTCGCAATGAGGGCGGCCGCCAGGTCGCCCGAGATGGTCGTGCCCTTCTCATCGATAATGAAGCACCTGTCGGCGTCACCGTCGAAGGCTACCCCGAAGTCAGCACCCTCTGCGACCACGCGCTCCTGGAGCTCTCTGACGTTCTCGGGCTCGATCGGGTTGGGTGGATGGTTGGGGAAGGAGCCGTCGAGCTCGAAGTACATCGGTACGTACTCGAAAGGGAGGTGCTCGAAGATGGGTGGGACCATCTTGCCAGCCATGCCGTT
>JAJNDJ010000134.1 GCA_021156345.1 Rubrobacteraceae bacterium
CGTGCAGAACGATACGGGCGTCGAGGGCTATCAGGCGCTCCGGCGAGGCCAGGAGCGGGTTGATGTCGAGCTCCTTGATCCAGGGCTGCTCGACGACGAGCTGGCTGGTGCGAACGAGCAACCTCTCCAGTGCGCCGACGTCGACGGGCGCCCTACCCCTGACGCCTCCCAGCGCCTCGAAGATGCGGGTCCTTTCCATCATCCGTCTGGCGAGCGTGGTGGTCAGCGGTGGTAGGGTGAGGGCCCGGTCCTTGAACACCTCGACCAGCGAGCCGCCGGACCCGAAGAGCAGGACGGGACCGAACTGCGGGTCGAGGCTGCTACCGACGATCAGCTCGTAGCCGTCTAGGCTGACCATCTTCTGGACGGCGGCGCCGCCGAAGTCCTCGGGCTTGTGGCTCTCACTTATAGAGGACTCCATCGCCTCGTAGGCCCGCCTGACCTCGTCGGCGCTCTGCAGGTTCAGGCGCACGCCGCCCACGTCGGTCTTGTGGGTTATGGTCTCGGAGTGGAGCTTGAGTACCACGGGGTAGCCGAAGTGATCTGCCAGTTCCACGGCCTCCTCAGGGCTGCGCGCCACCTCCGTCTGGACGGTCGGGATACCATAGGCGGCGAGGACTTGCTTCGCTTCGAACTCGGTAAGGATGGTGCGGCCAGAGTCGCCGACGCGATCTATGATCTCCTCTACGCGCCCGCGGTCCGCACTTTCCTCTTCGGCGGGCTCGGGGGTTTCGTAGATGCTGCGCAGGTTGTATGTGTACTTCCACATGTTCGTGAAGGCTCGGGCTGCCGTATCGGGGTAGTCGAAGGTAGGGATACCCGCGCCGTTCAGGATCGACTCCCCTGCCGCGACGGCCGGCCCACCCATCCAGCTCGCGAGTACCGGCTTGCTTATGCTGTTCGCGTAAGGCGCGAGCCGTTCCGCGGTCGCCGTAGGATCTGTCATGTCCTGCGGCGTGAGGATGACGAGCAGCCCGTCGCTCTGAGGGTCGCTGGCCGCGGTCTCCAGCGTCTTCGCGTAGCGCGCAGGGTCGGCGTCGCCGAGCACGTCTACAGGATTGCCGTGGCTCCAGGGTGTGGGTAGCAACCCGTTCAGGGCATCCATTGTCTCTTCGGATATCTCCGCGAGCTCGCCGCCGTTACCGATAAGGGCGTCCGTCGCAAGCACGGCGGGGCCGCCGGCGTTCGTCAGGATCGTCAGGCGCGGTCCCCTGGGATGCGGCTGTTTGCCTAGCACCTCGGCCATCCCGAACAGCTCGGAGATCTCGTCCACCCGCAGCACGCCGCTACGCGAAAAGGCCGCGTCGAGCACCTCATCCGAGCCGGTCAAAGAACCTGTATGGGAGGCTGCCGCCTTACCTGCGGCCTCGGTGCGTCCGGCTTTGATCACGATTATCGGTTTGGCCAGGGCGACCTCGCGGGCCGCCGAGAGGAACGAGCGGGCGTCGCCGACCGACTCCATGTAGATGACGATGCTCTTCGTATAAGGGTCGTCGCCGAGATAATAGATCAGATCTCCCCAACCTACGTCCATCATGGAACCTACGCTGACGAGCGCCGAGAACCCGATGTTCTCCATAAAGCTCTCGTCCAGGATGGCCGTGAGCAAAGCCCCACTCTGGCTTAGAAGGGCCACGTTACCGGGACGGGCGATGGCGCCGGCGAAGGTGGCGTTGAGGCCTGTTGGTGGCTTCATGACGCCGAGGCAGTTGGGGCCGATGATCCTCATCCTGCTCCGCCTGGCCTCCTCGAGGACCTGGTGCTCGAGCTCTGCCCCCTCGGACCCCGTCTCCCTGAAACCGGCTGAGATGATTATGGCCCCCTCGACACCAGCCTCCACACACTCGCGGATAATCCCAGGCGCCTCAGGCGCAGGGGCGACGATGACAGCGAGGTCCACCCTGGCTGGCACTTCGGAGATCGAAGGGTAGGCCTTTATGCCGAGTACGCTCGGCCTGTGCGAGTTCACGGGGAAGACCGTCCCGCCGAACGGGCTACTCACGAGGTTCCACATGATCGTGCGCCCCACGCTCCCGGGCCGCTCGGTCGCCCCGATCACAGCCACCGTCTCGGGATGGAAGATGGCGTCCAACTGCTGCCGTTCGTAACCCAGAACGTCGTGAGCCGGGTCCGCGCTCTTCGACCGCTTCATAGTCGCTCCTTCGTCGCTCCTGGCTGAGAAGCCGCCCAGCGGGCGGCTTCTCAGCATTTCAGCCAGTCAGTTTCTCCATATTGTAGGTGCCCCGAACCGAAGGTCCTAACCTCGTTTCGTGAGGTGGGTCAACTATGTTCCTCTTGCACTTATACTTGTAACATCGGGGGTAAGAACGTGGCGTGAATCCGTATACGAGCATTATCGTTCTGTCTCGGAGATTTGCGCTCGAAGATGTAGAACGGGATACCCAAGCAGTATATGATGCAGTGTGCATCGCAACGCTCTGAGGGTTCCCGAGTACAGCCTCGCCGGTTGATCTCAGGGCACAGCGGAAGGGGATGGGAGCGTCATGAGTAAGAGGGGACTCGTACTCCACGGCAACACCGGCGGCACGCAGACAGACAACAGTGGGGAGACTGGCGCGATCCTACATCTCGTCTTGGTAGCGGCCGGACTCCTGGCGTCGGGGGCGACTCTGCCGTGCGGCTCCCGGATCTAACCCCCAGATTCGAGGGAGACCCACTCCTCAAGGTCGGGATGGGCGCTATGATCCTCGCGCTCGGGTTCACCATCGTGGTGGCCGTCGCCGCCTTCCTTGACCGGCCGATAGAGTCTGCAGCCGCGAAACCAGAGGTGAAGTCCGCCACCGAGCCGCTCGTCCGCTCGAACCCCGGCGTCGACCCGTGGGTAGAGAAGGACATACCTCCGCCCAGGTCCCAGGCAACACCCATACCAGCCCGGCCATCGGAGCCAGAAAGTCAGCCAGAGCCTGGATCAGGTCCCCCATCGGAGGGCGGGTCCGGATACGGGTCATCCCCGGATCAAAGCCGCCAGACCCTCCTTCCACAGGAGTACGACTATCCACTGCCAACAGATCAGCAACTAAGGGCTGTAAACCAACCAAGACACTACAACCTGCCCCCAGGGGCCATCATGAGCCTCACCATAAGATCTATGGGCCTCAAGAACGTCCCCGTCCTATCCTCAGCCTCTACTAGAGCCCTGGATCAGGGCGTCATCCACCTCCCAGGGACCTCATATCCCTGGTCAGATACTCTAGAGAGAAACGTGTACCTGGCAGGACACAGGCTGGGATGGCCGGGTACAGGAAGCCACCTCGTTTTCTATAGGCTAAACGAGCTGAGAGGAGGGGAGAGGGTAACCTTGAGGGACCCACAAGGCAGGAGATACCACTACAGGGTAATTGAGCGCTTTGTAGTGGGATCTGAGGACGACTGGGTAACGGGAAGGGTTCGTGGGAGGGATCTGCTGACGTTACAGACATGCACCCCTATCCCCACCTTCGAGAAGCGCTTGATCGTGCGGGCCGAAAGAATCTGATGCGATCAGCTTACAAGCTGATCGCGCATTTCAGCACGCTCAGGCTTCGCCTTCGCTAGTCAGCACGTCGCCAGGCTTCGCCAGGCGACTTCTCAGCATTTCGGCTTGCGTGCGCGAAAGTCCTGGCTGAGATGCTGAAAGCGAGGGCCTTTAAAGGCCCGAAGCGTGCCGACAAGGCGCGGAGCGCCGTGCTGACAAGCGAAGCCCGAAGGGCTGAGCGTGCCGAGTAGCTATCTATGCTGCTTGTTCCTCCATCCCCTCCGAGTATTCGCCGGAGCGTGCGGCGCTGTTCATCTTCGCCCTGTGGTGGAAAGCCTTCTGGGCCGCCTGTACCTTACTTTCGTCTCCGCCCCAGATCTCCATCGGTTGCCCCTGCAGCGCCCGCGCGTAGGAGAACGAGAGCTCCCACGGCAGGACCCCGTACAGCGTGTTCATGGCGTTGAGGTGGGCCGTCGCCTGCAGATCGGTCTGGCCGCCTGAGAGGAAGACTATGCCTGGTACTGCCGGCGGCACCGTCCTGAGCAGGCACTCCACCGTCGCCCTTGCTACCTCTTCCACGCTGGATTGTTGTGGCGCGTCCTTGCCTGAGATGACCATGTTGGGCTTCAGGAGCATCCCCGAGAGTTCGACGCCGTGGTCGTAGATCTCGTCGAAGGTCCGATTCAGCATCCACTCCGT
>JAJNDJ010000135.1 GCA_021156345.1 Rubrobacteraceae bacterium
ATCTCCCTCTCCGCCGCGTCCAGGTTCGGGGTCGGCTCGTGGAGCTGGCGGTAGTGGGCGAACCAGGCGGAGAGCCGCTCGGGACGGTAACTGTAAGCTCTGAAGACGTTGGGGACGAACCCGACCATCTCCCGCGCCTTCCTGAAAAGCCCCTGCAAGTCCTCGGGAAGCTCGGACTCTTCGGGGATGGGGAACCAGCTTAGGGGCACACCAGTCCCCTTGCGCGAGATGTGCTCGACATCGGTCATCGGCTCCTCCTAGCGGCCTACGGCCCGCATCTGCTCTTCGGCGTAGCGCTCGCCGGCGGCCGATCCGCGAGGCATGGCCTTACGCCTGCGGCGCGAGCGTTCTCTTCCAGGTACTTGCGGCGCTTGGTCCCTGGGATGGGGACGATATCGTTACCCTGAGCGAGGAGCCACGCGAGGGCGAGTTGCCCAGGGGTGATCCCCTTGCCGTCGGCGACCTCGCGCACCCTATCTGCCAATTCCACATTTTTCTGGAAGTTCTCCTCAGCGAAGCGTGGGAAGCGGGCGCTGCGGGTGTCGTTCTCGGGCATGTCCTCGATGCTCCTCCAGCGTCCTGTTAGGAAGCCTCGCCCGAGCGGGCTGTAGGGGACGAACCCGATACCCAGTTCGCGCACGGTCGGTAGGACCTCGTCCTCCACGCCGCGGGTAAAGAGCGAATACTCCGACTGGAGGGCGCTGATGGGGTGCACGGCATGAGCCTTCCTGATGGTCTCTGGCCCTGCCTCGGAGAGCCCTAGATACCTGACCTTGCCAGCCTCCACTAGCTCTTTCATCGCTCCGACCGTCTCCTCGATGGGCGTCTCCGGGTCCACGCGATGCTGGTAGTAGAGGTCTATGTGGTCGACCCCGAGGCGCGAGAGCGACGCATCGCAGGCCTCTCTCACGTAGTCGGGCCTACCGCTCACGCCACGGAAGCTCCCGTCTTCGCCGCGCACGTTGCCGAACTTGGTGGCAAGCACGACCTCGTCCCTGCGGCCGGCTATGGCTGTGCCGACGAGCTTCTCATTGGTGAACGGGCCGTACATGTCCGCCGTGTCGAGGAAGGTTATGCCCAGCTCTATGGCGCGGTAGATGGTGGCTATGGACTCCTCCTCGTCGCCCGTGCCGTAGAACTCGCTCATCCCCATGCACCCGAGCCCAAGCTCCGATACGACGAGCCCTTCGTTACCCAGATTTCGCTGATCCACTGATCCCTCCTCTAGCCTGGTGTTTCCTGATGCCACCGCCCGAGTTTATTACACAAATCGCCGCGAGCATATTTCAGCTATTCAGCTTTGCGTGTGAGAATAGGGGTCTCGAGAAGCCCGTGTGAAAGGAGGAGTCGTCGGCTTGCGTGACCTGGTCATCCGGTGCTGTGAACCGGAAGATTACAAAGCCGTGCACCTCATCTACGCCTCCCCACAAGCTATGGCCGAAACGCTGGGAGTTCCGTACTCTTCGGAGGATGCATGGCGCGAAGAGCTTGCCAGAGAACGAGACGATAACTTCTCCCTGGTGGCTTGCGTACAGAGTGAGGTCGTCGGCCACCTCGCGCTCAGTGTCTACATGAACCCGAGGACACGGCACTCAGGACACTTGGGGATAGCAGTGCGGGATGACTGGCAGCTGCGCCCACTGCGCGCGCATGGCAGGCGCGGAAGGCGTTTCGGATCGAGTCTGAGCTAGCGCGCCGTACTCTCCGGCAGGTAGCCCATAACGGCGCGCAGTCGGAAATCTCCCGGCAGGTCCGAGGAGAAGCGGCGGATACCGAAGGTCTTGCGGGCGTCGAGCTTTATCTGGCGTCCGGCGAGGTGCGGGAAGATGGCGCGGGCGGCGTAGATCCCCTGACGAGTGGGTATTAGTACATACGTAACGTGGTAAGCGCCACCCCTCCCACCAATGTGGTTGTGCTTGTGGGCTAAACAACAAGTCGCCACCTGTCTGCGCAGCCACCAAGTGCTACAGTGAGCTCTCCGACCAAGGCTAACTGAGGGGGATACGCATGGAGTACAGGCGTCTTGGAGATACGGGGCTAATGGTCTCCGAGCTGTGCCTGGGGTGCATGACCTTCGGACGGGAGGCGAGTGAAGAGGACTCCAAGCGGCTCGTCGACCGGTTCCTCGATGCCGGAGGCAACTTTATAGACACGGCCGACGTCTACTCGAAGGGAGTCTCCGAGGAGATCACGGGTAGGGCGATAAAGGGGGTCCGCGACGACGTTGTACTCGCCACGAAGGTCTATTTTCCGATGGGCGAAGGACCGAACGACACAGGCCTCTCGCGCAAGCACGTGACGCAGGGCTGCGAGGACAGTCTCAGGCGCCTCGGCACTGACTACATCGATCTCTATCAAGTACATTGTTGGGACAGCGCCACTCCGTTGAAAGAGACTCTCTCGGCACTCACGGATCTCGTCCGGAGCGGCAAGGTGCGCTATATCGGCGTCTCGAACTTCACGGGCTGGCAGCTCGTGAAGAGCGTGTGCCTGAGCGAGGCAAACGGGTTGGAGAGGTTCGTGTGTTTGCAGCCCCAGTACTCGCTCGTCGAGCGCAACATCGAGCGGGAGATCCTGCCGATCTGCCTTGAAGAGGGACTCGGGGTAATCCCCTGGAGCCCACTCGGCGGCGGCTTCCTCTCTGGGAAGTACAGACGCGAGGAGGAGCCGCCCGAGGGCTCGCGCATCTCCGAAGCCGTGGCGTCGATGGAAGAGCACTGGGACCGCCGCGCAACGGAGCGTAACTGGGCCGCCCTCGACGTGGTAGGCAGGATCTCCGAGGAGACGGACAAGTCCTACGCCCAGATCTCACTGAACTGGCTCCTCAGACAAGACGGCGTAACCGCGCCGATCATCGGCGCCCGCACGCTGGAGCAGCTCGAGGACAACCTTGGCGCGAGCGGCTGGACCCTCGACGAGGAACAGGTGGAAGAGCTCTCCGACGCGAGCTCCCTGGAAGATGTCTACCCATACCGTTTCATCCGCAACGCCCAGCGGGTTTAGAAGGAGTCTAGGCCTGTGCCAGCGTCACCTCGCCGGCGAAGGGTCAGACGCTGGGTTAGGCCAGGGTCAGTTCCAGCCTGGTCTCCTCGCTGACCAGCCCGCTCCGGAAGCGCATTCTCGTTGCACGGTGGGTATCAGGTATGCACCTGGTAGAGGTCTCCTCGTCGGCTCCCGTCCGAAGGTCATGCACCCCAGGCACAGCTCGGAGACCATCAGCCCGTGTTCCCAACACGTGCGTACTCCATACGCTGCTCCTCTCGGAACTCTGCCACCGAAAGGCCGTACTCTAACATACGAGGTTCACCAGGCCTCGCTAGCCCACGCACGGCACGAGTTTGGTAGGATGGGTGCGTTCGACTTCTGGAGGGTTGAGAGTTGCAAAGTTTGGATGCGGGTAGGTTGCGCGATCCTCGCGTCCCGCGCATCCCTCCGACAGCCGTTCTGGCCTGCTGGGCTCTGGGCGCGCTCGACTTCGCGTTTCTCTGCTCGTGGGGTAGGCTCGGTGCTCATCATCCGTGTTCGGGACGACGGCCGCGGCTTCGACACGGGAAAACCGCCGCCAGGCCTCGGTCTAGAGTACATGCGCCGGCGTGCCGGGGAGGTCGGCGCGGATCTGGACGTGATCTCCACCCCTGGACGCGGTACTTCGGTGCAGGTAAGGTTCCGCAAGCGCCGGGATACCGCCAACCCGTAGCCGGCAAACGAAATGAGCCTCCTCGTGACGGAGAGTGAGCTGCGGCATCCGCCGCTGGTAGCTTCGTCTTCAGCTGGAGCGTGCTGAAATGCTTACTCTTTGTGGTTGCGTTCGAAGTAGCGGTTGGTGATGGGCATACGTCTATCGCGGCCGAAGGCCCGGCCCGTGACCTTTATGCCCGTCGGGGCCTGGCGGCGCTTGTACTCGGCCCTGTCCACGAGTTGCACGATGCGGCGCACATCGTCCTCGTCGAAGCCTGAGGCCACGATCTCAGCCACACCCCTGTCTTCCTCTATGTAGGCTTCGAGGATGGGATCTAGGACCTCGTAGGGCGGCAGGGAGTCCGTGTCTCGCTGGTTCTCGCGCAGCTCGGCGGTTGGCTCCTTGGTAAGGACCGAGTCGGGGATGACCTCGCGATCCTTCCTCTCGTTGAAGTGCCGGGCCACCCTGTAGACCAGGTTCTTCGGCACGTCCTTTATAACCGCGAAACCGCCCGCAGAGTCGCCGTAGAGGGTGGAGTATCCTACGCTCATCTCGCTCTTGTTGCCTGTGGACAGGACGATCCAACCGAACTTGTTGGAGAGGGCCATCAGGATGTTACCCCTGATGCGGCTCTGCAGGTTC
>JAJNDJ010000136.1 GCA_021156345.1 Rubrobacteraceae bacterium
ACCGACGCCGACGAGCTGAACATCCTCGGGCTCGCCCGTAAGATCGACGACCTGGTGCGTCGCGCCCGCGCTCGAGAACTCGGCACCGAAGACGTCTCGGGCGGCACCTTCACCGTCAACAACCCGGGCTCTTTGGGAAGCGTTGTCTCCACGCCCATTATCAATCATCCGCAGGCGGCGATCCTCTCCGCGGAAGCAATCATCAAGCGTCCTGTCGTGGTAGACGATGCCATCGCCGTGCGCAGCATGATGAACCTGGATGTCTCCTTCGACCACCGCGTCCTCGACGGCGGCGCCGCGCTCAAGTTCCTGAACGCCGTCAAACAGCGGTTGGAAGCATACGGGCCTGAGAGTGGCATAGGCTAGGGAGAAGGTGCCCCTTCGAGGCACTACCCCTGCGGCACGAGCGCTATCGCCCGCACGGGGCTGCCTGTACCGCCGGTCAGCTTCAGCGGCGCCACGAACAGTAGCGCTCCGGTTTGCGGCAGGGCGCCAAGGTTTGCGAGCTGCGTAACGCCGTATTTTCCCGCGCCCATGAGATAGAAGTGGGCCGGGAAAGGAGGATCGAACTCGGCCGCGCCACCCGCGTCGATGCCGACGGTCTCCACCCCGACGCCGACGAGCGGGCTCTCCTCGGCGATCCAACGGGCGCACTCCACGTCGAAACCGGGCGACCGCGGATTGCCGTCTTGCGCGCCCAGGAACGTTTCGGCATCCTGTGCGCGCGCGTCCCATCCCGTGCGGAGCAGCAGCCAGCCGCCTTCGGGCAGCGGCCCGTACTCATCTTCGAATGCGCGCACGTCATCGGCGGTGAGCAGGTAGTCGGGGTTCTCGGCGCTCTCGGCGGATCGGTCGATCACGACCGCCGGGCCGATGAGGTGCCGAGGCGGCACCTGCGAGACATCTATGCTTTCGCGGCCGCTGATCCAGTGTATGGGCGCGTCGAAGTGTGTGCCTGTGTGCTCGCCGATCTCGAGCCAGTACCAGGCCCACGCGGGGCCCCGCTCATCGTAGCGGCTGATCTCGTGCCGCTTCACCCCCGGTGTTTGCGCGAATTGCTCGGGCAGCCGGATAACCGGAGTGCGCTCGTTCAACGGCTGGGTCAGGTCCACGACTTCGACGGCACCGCTGCCGAGCGACTGGACGAGTGACGCGACCGGGTCTTGTGGCATCATGTGGTGCCTCCTTTCAATGGGCGCGGAACGCCTCTGCGAGCCACTCGGCCCGCACCTCCGGGTTGACCTTGGCGTCGATTACGAGGGGGCGATCTCGCCTCTCCAACCAGTCCCGAACCGGCGACAGGTCTCCTTTGTTTCTGACAGTGATGCCCTCGGCCCCGGCCGCCCGCGCGAGCGCAGCGAAGTCGGTGTCTGGAAAGCGCGCCACGTCTACCGGGCGTCCCATGGGGCCGAAGTGGTGCACCTCCGCGCCGTAGGCTGCGTCGTTGTAGATGACGACGAGCATCGGCAGACGGTAGCGGGCGGCCGTCTCCATCTCCCCCAGGGCCATGAGAGCGCCGCCGTCGCCTACAGCGGCGACAGAGAGCCTCTCCGGTCGCGCGACCGCGGCCCCGATACCGCTTGCGAGCCCCAACCCCACCGACTGGAAGGCGTTGGGGAACACGAAGCCTTGACGGTCGGGCACGTCGAGGTACATCGCTGGATAGCCGAGAAAGTGCCCCGAGTCGGTGCAAACCGTGCGTTCTCCTGGTAGCAGGTCGTCCAGCGCGATTGTCAAGGTGCGCGGGTCTATGTATTCGGCGGTACCGAGATCCTCGTAAGGCTCGTCGCGGAGGCGACCCGCGGAGATCTCACGCTCGAGCCCGTCACTCCTGAATCCCTTGCCGCCTACGCCTCGTCGTTCGAGCTCATCGACGATGGCCCTGGCAGCTCCTGCCGCGTCCCCGACGACGCCGACGTCGGCGCGATAGAGCCGGCCGATCGCCTCATCATCCAGATCGACCTGAACCACGCGTGCTTCGGACGAGAACAGGCTGCCGTGACGCACGGTCCAGTGGTTCAGTGACGCGCCGAACGCGAGCACGACATCAGCCCTCCCCAGCAACCTTGTGGCGAGCGGGGAGGAGAAACCGCCGGCTATCCCCACAGAATAAGGGTTGCCGGTAAAGAGCCCGTGCCCCATCGCGCTCGTCGCGAGCACGGCTCCCACCCTATCTCCCAGGACCTCGAGCGCCTCGCGCGCGTTTGCTATGGCGGCGCCCTGCCCCGCGACGATTACAGGCCGGTGCGAGAGAGCGAGCAGGTCCGCGACCGCGGCGACAGAAGCCTCCGCTGGACCCGGCGGCTCCAGCGATGGCCAGTACGGGATGGCCGGTGAGCCGCCGGAGCAATGCTCTTCGACCACGTCGATCGGAATGCTCAGGACGACGGGGCGGCGCTCGGTCTGCGCGCGCCTGAGCGCCCTGGCGGTGTCGGCGGCGGCGGTCTCAGGCCCACGCACGCGCTCGGGAACCGCGCCGACCGCCACCGCCAGGGCGGCTTGATCTACCTTGAAGTTCGACCAGAGCGTCCCTGTCGGAATGTCTGCGGCCAGCACGATAAGCGGCGTGCTGGCCTTTGCGGCCTCCGCCAGACCCGTGAGCGTGTTCGTAAAGCCGGGGCCTTGATGGACGCTTGCGACGCCGACCTTTCTAGAGGCGCGGGCGTAGCCGTCCGCCATCATGACCGCGCCGCACTCGTGGCGGGAGGAGTAGAATGCCGCACCCTCCGCGTGCAGAGCGCTCAGGACGGCGAAGTTGCCGCTTCCGGCAAGCCCGAAGAACGCTTCGATACCACTGTCGACTAGCACACGTCCGATCGCTTCGGAGACTCGCATGCCTCAGGTCTCCCCACAGACAGATAGCCGACCGGTAAAGACGGAGCTTGTCACCCGTGCCCCTCCTCGTTCTTCGAGCCTGATCCAAAGAGTATCGCCCGAACCATAAGTCAATACAGAGGCCCGCGCAACATAGGGGGAGATCGTCAGGTGGTTGCTCCAGGAGGGCAGAACGCGGTTAAACTTGGACTGTGTTAGCTAGGAAGGGCATCCCTTTCCTGAGCCGAGCACAGCTTCGGCTTTTGTCGAAGTGACGGCTCGAGAGCAGCGCCCATAGGCCGCTATCGGTGGGTTTGAGTTGACGGTTCAGGCGCCGAAATGGACGTGAACATCAAGTTCCAACGAATGCTCGAAGATGTACTGAATAGGATCGACCGCGAGGAACTCGTGCACTTGGCACGAGAACTCGTCCGCATCCCTAGCGTCTACCGTCCCGAAGAGCTTGACGGAAACGAGGCGCGCGTAGCCAGGTTCGTCGCAGACTACCTGGAGCGCGCGGGTTTCGAGGTGAAAACCGAGGAGGTCTCGCCTGGCCGTCCGAACGTGTGGGCCGTGTGGGAGGGAGATCGTCAGGGGAAGACCCTGCTCTTCGAGGCGCACACGGACGTGGTGACGGAAGGAAACGCGGAGGACTGGGATCATCCGCCGTTCGGTGCAGAGAAAGATGGAGAGCGTATCTACGGGCGCGGGGCATGCGACACCAAGGGAAATCTGGCGGCGGCCGTAGTTGCCGTGCGTGCTGTTAGGGACTCCGGTGCCTCTTTCGCTGGCAGGCTGATACTCTGTCATCCTGTGGATGAAGAGGGGATGATGGCCGGAATCAAGACGTTCATCGAGCGAGGCCACGCAATAGGAGTGGACGCCGCCGTTATCTGCGAGCCCGAGGAGAACCAGCTCTGCATCACGCAGAAGGGCGCGCTCAGGGTGGAAGTTACCCTGCGCGGAACGATGGCGCACGGGGCAATGCCTCAGAGCGGCGTCAACCCGGTTACGCGGGCCGCGAGGTTCGTCGTCGCGGTCGAGGAGCTCGAAAGGGAAGAGGTCGAGCGCCACGGCGAGGACCCGTTCCTCGGCTATCCGAGCCTCACGCCAACAATTTTGATGGGCCCAGGCTCCGGTGAGCCCCAGGTAAACGTCATCCCCGCGAGCGCCTACGTCGCCCTGGATATCCGTACGGTGCCGGATCAGTCCCACAGAGATCTCGTAGAGCGCCTGGAAGGCATCATCGCGAGGCTTGCCTCAGAAGACCCCGACTTCGACGCGACGCTGGAGGTGATCGAAGAGCGCCCACCGACCGAGACCCCGAAGGACGAGCCGCTCCTCAGGGCGCGAGGACGAACTCCTCACCACCTGCAAACTCTACGCCGCAACGGCGATGTACTACGCCTACGGAGAGGAAACTCATGTTTGATTACCGCTCGATGTTCGACCTTTCAGGCAAAACCGCCCTCGTCGTCGGAGCCGGCAGCGGTATCGGAGAGGCCAGCGCGCAAGGACTCGCGGCCTTCGGCGCGCATGTGGTGTGCGCTGACGTGAACGCAGAGGCCGCGGAAGACACTGCCAGCGAGATAACGTCAGAGGGAGGAGAGGCCGATGCCATAGAGCTTGATATGACGGACCCGGACAGTGTACGGAGGGCCGTGGAGTCCGTGGGAGTTCCCGACGTCCTGGTGAGTACGCCGTCCGTCAACGTCAGGAAGCCTGTGCTCGAGATAACGGACGATGAGTTCGACCAGATCGTCGAGCTCAACTTGAAGGGAACATTCCGCCTGATAAGGGACTTCGGACGCGGGATGGCCGAGCGCGGCTCAGGCAGCATCATCGGCTTCTCGAGCATCAGGGGACAGGTGGTCGAACCGGGACAGGGGATATACGCAGCGACGAAGTCAGGGACGGTGCAGATGCTGCGGGCCCTTGCTTCTGAAGTAGGACCACGCGGTGTCAGGGTCAATGCCATAGCGCCTGGCATCGTCGAGACGCCTTTGACGGCCCAGATCAAAGAGTCCCCCGACTGGTACGACTCCTACGCAGCCAAGAGCATCCTCGGCCGCTGGGCCATGCCGCACGAGATGGTCGGGATGGTCCTCTACCTCGCCTCGGAGGCCAGCTCCTACGTCACAGGCGCCTTCATGCTGGTCGACGGCGGCTGGACCGCCGCAGACGGGCGTTTCACGCCACCACTATAAGTGTTGATGCGGTATCGCTTCCGCTGGGTACAATCTCCTGCGCAAGTTTTGCTCCCTTGCCTCCGACATCACCATCCGTCATTCCCGCGTAATCAGGAATCCACTGCGGAGGGTCTCCGCATCTCCAGCCAGAGGAGATCTACCGGATTACGTATGACACAACTGCACGCAGATAGTGCGGCCCGTATATAGTATTGCTGGTCTGCTAGTAAACGTCAGAAGGAGAAGGTCATGGCGATGGGTTCGGGGAGCGAAGGACGGGGCTCCATATTCCGCTTCGACACCAGGCAGATAGTGGTGGCCGGCATAATAGGCGGCATCGCGCTGTT
>JAJNDJ010000137.1 GCA_021156345.1 Rubrobacteraceae bacterium
CGGTGGCGTTCGTAGTGAACACGTCTGTGGCGGAGCTCTGGATCCGGGCCACCCGCAGGAGCGGCGCCCCAACAGCACGCAAGGTGAAAGCCGCATGAAAGCCGTCTGCCTTCGCGGATCCCGTTCCGACCAGGGGGCTCTGAGAGGAGCACCGGTTGAAGAACAGTGACCTTCTCATTTCGGGCGCGAGCATCGCCGGGCCTGCGCTGGCGTACTGGCTCGGGCGTTACGGCTTCAGCCCAACGGTGGTGGAGCGGGCGCCTGCGTTGCGCGGCGGCGGCTTTGCGGTCGACTTCCGGGGCGAGGCGCACATGAGCGTGCTGAAGCGCATGGGCATCTTGGAGGAGGTCCGCCGGCTGCAGACCAACATGGGTGAGCAGATCGTCGTCGACGAGACTGGCAAGCGGCTGCTGGCCCTGCCCGCTTCGTTCATGAGTGGAGAGGTAGAGATCGCGCGCGGGGACCTGTCCCGCATCATGTACGAGCGAACCAAGGACACCACCGAGTACATCTTCGGCGACTCTATCGCCTCGATGACAGAGACCACCGACGGGGTGCACGTCACCTTCGAACGTGGCGCTCCGCGTACGTTCGACCTGGTGGTAGGCGCCGACGGGCTGCACTCCAACACACGCAGGCTCGCCTTCGGCCCCGAGGTGCAGTTCATCAGCTTCCTTGGCCACTACATCGCAAGCTTCGACCTCCCCAACTACCTGAACCTCGATCACGCGGGACTGATTTACAACGTTCCCGGCAAGGAAGCTGATATCGGCAGCGCGCGAGAAGGCACCAAGGCCAGTGCCGGATTCGTCTTCGCGTCGGAGCCACTGGATTACGACCGGCACGACCCCGAGCAGCAGAAGAGGATTCTAGCCGACATCTACGCTGACGTGGGCTGGGAGGTCCCGAGGCTGATCGAGGCGATGTGGGACGCGCCGGACCTCTACTTCGACTCGATCAGCCGGATCGATATGGACCACTGGTCGAAAGGCCGGGTGGTGCTGCTGGGAGACGCCGGCTACGGCGCCACGGTCGGTGGCATGGGTACCGGTACCGCCATGGTGGGGGCGTACGTCCTGGCTGGCGAACTGGCCGCTGCTGGTGGCGACCACCGCACCGCGTTCGCCCGCTACGAAGCGGAGATCCGGGACTACGCCAAGGGCTGCCAGAAACTCGCGAACAACGCCGGCCCGTTCCTTGCTCCGCCGACACGGTGGAAGATCTGGCGTCGTAACCAGGTGTACCGGATGTTGTCCTCCCGCACATTGTCGGGCGTGTTCAACAAGATGACGACTAAGGCGGCCAGCGCTATCACATTCAAGGACTATCGGGGATGATGCGCGCGGTCCACTCATGAACGATCTAAGAAGTCTGGTCCCAAAGAAAGGACTCCTCAGTGCCTGAAGTGCAAACCCTGATGAGTGGTCTCGTGATCGGCGAATCACCCCGCTGGCGCGACGGTCGGTTGTGGTTCTCCCACTGGGGAGCCCAGCAGATCGTCGCTGTCGATCTCGACGGCAACAGCGAGGTCGTGACCCGCGCCCCGACAAACATCGGGTTCTCCATCGACTGGCTGCCCGACGGTCGCTTGCTCGTCTCGGGGCGAGAAGGGCTTCTCGTGTGCAGCGAGCACGACGGGCTGTTCTCCATCTACGCTGACCTGCGCAGTCTCTCGCCTCACGGCTGGAACGAGATCGTCGTGGACGGTCGCGGCAACGTCTACGTCAACAGCGTCAACTTCGACTTCATGGGCTTCCTGGAAGGACGCGCGCAGTTCGCACCCGGGATCATCGCGCTGGTCACCCCCGACGGCTCCGTTCGCCAGGTGGCGGACGGCATCGCGTTCCCCAACGGCATGGCCGTGACGCCCGACAACTCGACGCTGATCATCGCCGAGTCGTTCACTAGCGATCTAACCGCGTTCGACATTGGCGCCGACGGCGACCTGTCGAACCGGCGTGTGTGGGCCGACCTCGGCGAGGGCGGCGGCGACGGTGACGGCATCTGCATGGACGCCGAAGGCGCCGTCTGGACGCCGGTGAGAGACAACGCCTGCTCACGGGTCAGCGAAGGTGGGGAGGTTCTGCAGCGTATCGAGCTCGACCGGAGCTGCTTTGCGTGCATGCTCGGCGGTCCGGACGGGAGGATGCTGTTCATGATGGCCGCGAGGTGGCGTCCCGAGAACCCGACAGGCGAACCTCGAACCGGCCAGGTGCTCACCGTCCGTGCGCCGGCACCGGGCGTCGGTTGGCCGTAGGAGCGCGGCATCCCGGCGTCCTTCCCGCGAGGAACCGTCGAAGCAACCAGACCCTAGGAAGTTGGCCGTCAAGATGTCCTTCACTTAGAGCCTGAACCTTACAAAATGGGCTCTTGGATTCTCCACCAACCTACCCCTACTTCTGTCCCACTAATACTTTCGAAAAAACTCGAATCGATTCCGTTTGGATCGTCATGCCTTTAAGGTGTTGGCACTAAGAAGGAGCAGACGATTTGTTTGAGCACGATTGTAGGCGGCAGTGGGTCTGCGGCGCATCGCAAAAGGCAACGAAGCACAATCTCAGCGTGATCGGAGTACCCAAAGAGCCTGTGGGTGAAGCCGCCGCTCTCCTCGCTCGCTGCTACCGCGCCAACCCGGACTTCGTGGACCCCTTCCCGGACGAGAGGGTGAGCGATGGTTGGTTACATGACCCTTCAAGCACAGCTAGAGGCAGACTTCTCCCGCGCCTGAAGAAGGGCGCTGCTTCGGAAGGTGAGGATCCGCCTTAGAAGAGAGAAGACCTGGGATGGGCTGCTGTGCTTCGATGAAATCAAAATGATCTCCTGGGCAGCAGGGGGGAGGATCGATAGAGGCATGAGGACGGTGCTGGTTAGTCAGATAGGAGGCAGCATCGGACGCTGTACTGAGTTCGATGGAGAGTTCATGCCAGCTACGGCGAGCGTGAAACAGAGGTGGAAGCACATAGACCGGGCATTCCACAGGGGTGGGGTGCTACCTCCTGTGAATCTCTACAAGGTTGGGAGCTTCTACTTCGTCTTGGATGGCCATCATCGTGTCTCGGTAGCTGCCTATCACGGGGTTAAGTGGATCGACGCTAATGTGACGGAGTTCAACTCCGGATCGGGGCTACCGAAGAGGCGAAGTCGGCCTGATCGAGCCATCCAAATGAGAAGACCTGAGGATGTACGAGATGATGGGTATCCAGCCTGTAAGGCAGATCGCGATGAGTTGCTGCGCGAAGTGGAGTTGAAATCGCCAAGTTCAAGCATTCCGGACAGCCAGCAAGCGGTGTGCCGGCCGGAGATCAGCTCTGCTATGGGAGATATAGAGACACGCTGGATGGTGAGGTGACGATGAATCATGGCTCTCCACGCCCACCTCGCGAGGGTGGGCCGCATGACTCAGACAGAAAGGAGAGATTGACGAATACCAGACCAATTCAACGGAAAGACGAGGCCGCTATCCTGCAGCTCGTGCACAACATGCACGACGCCCAGAACACCAAAGACGGCGAGCTGTTCGCGTCGGTTTTTGCCCAGCAACACCACTACATCGCTATAAACGGCAAGTTCTTGGCCAACCAGAGCCGGCAGGACAATGCCCGAATCCACCATAGACTAGGTAGAGGGGCGTGCGCTTTCTCGAGGAACCTGTCCGCTATCCGTGGGGCGGCATCGGGGTGCGGTTCTTGGATCAGGACGGCAGCCTCATCTTCCTGCAGCAGGAATCGGAAGAACGGTAGGTGGCAGGGGCACGAGTTTAGGAACGGAGGTCAACATGCATGGCAGAGACTTGAGGGTGCTAGAAACATCAGGAGGATGACGCATGATCCTCGACCATCGCGCGGATCTGTATGAGGCCTGCCAGAGACTCTGCCCCATCGATCCCGCCTATGCAAACCTTCCCATAGAGCAAGGCTTCAACTGGTTCTCCTGCTTGGGCGATGCTCGCTTCGAAGGGTTGTACCTCGTGGTGTTCCGTTCGGTTCGGCGCGCTGCGGCGGACCTCGCGCTACTGGAGGAGCACGACGACCAAGCCTACGCGGCGGCTCTCGAGGCCGGCGGCCTGCTGCGCTACTTCAAGGGCGAGGTGAACGGGCGCCGCGAGTGCCTGTCGTTCTGCCTGTGGGAGAGAAGGGAGCAGGCGTTATCGGCCTCGAGCAGGAGCCTTGCGATGAGTCTCGCTGCGCCACACCTCGCACAAGAGACAACTCGACAGACTGGAGACGATGAGAATATTGCTTGAGAACAAGAACGCCATAGTCTACGGAGGGGGAGGTGCCATCGGCGGCGCGGTCTCTCGTGCCTTCGCTTGCGAGGGGGCACACCTCTTCCTCGCGGGCCGCACCCTTGCTAAGGTCGAAGCGGTGGCCGAGGAGATCTCGGCCGCCGGGGGAACCGCCGAAGCGGCCAGGGTAGACGCCCTCGACGAGCAGACCGTCGATGAGCAATCCAACGCTGTAGCGGAGGAGGCGGGGAGCATCGACGTCTCCTTCAACGCCGTCTCGATCCGGACCCCCGCGGGCGGCAAGACGTCCGCGCTTGCCGTGGCGCGCATGTACGCTGCGCTGCTGGGCGAGGTGGACGGCGTTCGCCTGATCTCGCCCGAGCGGTTGCTTTATGTCCAACGCGCACGAGACCCAGCATGTGTTCGGGGTAGGGGGCGTGGGCGGGAGCCACGCCTACGTCGACACCAAGACCGGAACCACGTTTGCGCTCACCAAGAACCGGCTCACCCCCACCTTCGACACCGCCGAGCAGGTCGTCGGAATAGTCACGAAGGCGGTCGCCGAGAGCTAGCGGGTAAGGCCCGAGGTGTCGTGGCTCGACCCTCGGATAGACGAAAGGAGAGAATCGGCATGTGGAGTAAGATGGACAGAAGACAATTCCTGACGAACGCGGCGGTGATACTGGCTCTTTCGAGCGGCGGTTCAAAGGTGCTGCGAGCCTGCACGAAGGGCGCAGATCAGGCCTTTCACCGCGTCCGTCCTGGCGATCCGTCATGGCCTTCCAAAGCGAGCTGGGACGAGTTGAGACAGGCCGTCCACGGTCGTCTGATCAAGGTGCAGTCGCCTCTGGCCGCGTGCCAAACGGCGCCGGAGGGGGCGGCTTGCAGAGAAGTGCTCGGGGCGCTGAAAAACCCCTACTACCTCGGCGATGAGCCGGCGCTGACGCAAACCTCTGGCTGGGCAGACGCCTGGACATCGGCCAAGAGCGTCTATGCGGTCGCCGCCGAGGAGACCTCCGACGTCGTCGCGGCCGTCGATTTCGCCCGAGACCATCGCTTGCGT
>JAJNDJ010000138.1 GCA_021156345.1 Rubrobacteraceae bacterium
TTCGCCTACATAGGTTTCGACATCGTGGCCACCACCTCCGAAGAGGCGCGCAATCCCCAGAGAGACCTGCCCATCGGCATCCTGGGCTCCCTGGCGATCTGCACGGTTCTCTACATCCTGGCTTCCATCGTCTTTACGGGGCTCGTGCCCTACCAGACGCTGGCTACCGCGGCCCCGGCGGCCACGGCCCTCGAAGCGACCCCCTTCCCGGCGGCGCAGCTCATCGTCTCTTTGGCCATCCTCATCGGGCTTACGGTGGTGGTGATGATCCTGGTGCTCGGCCAGAGCCGGGTGGCCTTCGCGATGAGCCGGGACAATCTGCTACCGCGCTGGTTCTCGCAAGTCCATCGTACCTTCCGCACGCCGCACAGGATCACGATCATAACCGGCGTCGCCGCGGGGCTGCTCGCGTTCTTCCTCCCCCTGGTGACGCTCGGGGAGCTTGTGAACATCGGTACCCTCTCCGCCTTCGTGTTGGTCTCCATCGGGGTCATTGTTCTCCGGCGGAGGCGGCCGGATCTCCCGCGGGCGTTCAAGGTGCCAGGCTACCCCGTGGTGCCTATCCTCGCCGCCCTCTCATGCCTCTTCCTCATGGGTTTCCTGACCACCGGCACCTGGTTGAGGTTCTTCGTCTGGATGGCGATAGGGCTCGTGATCTACTTCGCCTACAGCAGAAGCCATAGCCGACTGGCCAATGAAGACTCCTCTGCAGGGACGAACCAGGAGGCATGAAAGTAGCCGGACCAGGGCGCAAAGCCCTGGTCCGCTTCCCCCTACATGCCGGCCGGCTGCTGGCGGGACCCGTCAGCCTTCGTGCGAGGATGTGAACAGGTCCATTCAGACTCGGGGCTGGAACGGGTGCAACTCGTCCTCCCCCTCTTGCACGACGCCGTAGCTCGATTCGGGAACCTCGTTCCAGGCCCCGGGGAGGTCTACCAGCGGCTCCGAGACTATGATCCGTGTCTCGTCTGACACCTCCTGCAGACGCGGACGATCAGGATGCAAAGCCCGCAGTGCGCGCACATCTGTGCTGTAGTAGAGCGAGCGTGACTTGCCCTCGCTGGAGTACCTGAACGCCCACACGCTCTTGCCGTCTGTGGTCCCGATGGTCATCTGTATCGGGTGCTCGATGTCGTGCCGGCGCCCTACATCCTCGACAAAGCCCACCATCCGCTCGACCGCCCCCGGTGGATCTTCCTCCAGGCCGAACGTGAGCGCCAGATAGAAAAGCAACTCGGAATCCGTCGATCCCTCCATGTATGGATACAATGAGTCGTCTACTGCGAGCGCGAGTTCCCGCTTGACGCGCCCGAAGTCATGCACCAACCCGTTGTGGACCCACAGCCAGCGGCCATGGCGGAAAGGGTGGCAGTTGGTCTGCTGGACGGCCGTACCTGTGGAGGCGCGGATGTGCGCGAGGAAGATGGGCGACTCGACGTGGCTTGCAACCTCGCGCAGGTTGCGATCGTTCCAGGCCGGCTCGATGCTGTGGAAGACGGCAGGGGTTTCGGTATTGGCGCCGTACCAGCCGACTCCGAAACCGTCCCCGTTGGTGGTCTCCACGCCGAGACGTGCGTGGAGGCTCTGGTCGATCAGGGAGTGGTCCGGCTTGTAGAGCAACTCCTCGAGAAGGATCGGGGAGCCCGAGTAGGCGAGCCAACGGCACATTGTCCTCTCCTTTCATTTGGCGAAGTGCCAGTGGTAGACATCCTTGCAAGTCTGGCTGCTCGAGCAGGTTCCTCAGGCGTCAGCAGCAGCTGTGACCCTTCCTGGACGCCAGTAAAAGTCGCGGCCGCCTCCGCCGCGAAGCCAGCCGAGGAAGATGTCGCTCGCGGCCTGCATCAACTGTTGGCGTCATTGGCTGGAAGCAGGAGGGTAGAAGAACGCCATATAGGTGTCAAGGGCCGCTTCGACAAGTGCCAGAGCTGTACGCTGCTCTGATGTTTGCTCCTCTCCAACCTGCCCCAGGTACAGATCTGCGCGCAGTTGGCTCAAGCGCACCTCTGCTCGCTCCAACCGCTGAGATGCCTCGGTTGCCGGTCTCCGCTGTTCGTGTCTCGTCATCTTGTTGATCCTCCTTCCCTGCGATGGGCCTATGGGGTAGCCTCCTGGAGCGGCGTACATCTAGAGAAACATTCGTCTGTCCGAGGTCACGAGCCTCCGTCGGGGGAAGATCCACGACCTTCCGAACCGTTCGGATCGTGGAGCGGCCCGCTCTTGGAGAACGTCGAGCGGACGGCGCGGACTACGCCCAAGCCCCCAAACAGAGCGCCCAGGGCTACTAGTGGCCAGGCAACGAGGCGCGGGAAGCGCGCCCCTAGCAACGAAACACCGAGCAGGGTGCCACTTGCCGCTGCAGCGAGCGCGTGCTCGCGGGTGCTGAGTGGGGCGCCGCCTTTCTGGAGCGCTGCGCTCCCCACCCTGGTGAGCGTGCTCGCGGATGCAGAACCGCTGCCCACCACGCCTCGACGAGCTCCACGGTTGGTCGTGTCCACCGGGCGCTCCGGTCGCGCCTCCTGGCGCCGACCAGTCCTTACCAGGTGGACTTCCCTGGCGTTGGCGAGGTCTTCCTCGAACAACTCTTCCATCTGAGCAGCGAAGCCGGGATCTTCGGCTACGAGGTCGATCTCCCAGTTGGCAAACAGGCTGCTCAGGTTGAGGTTCGTAGATCCTACCTTCGACCACCAACTGTCGGCGACTACCGTTTTTGCGTGAATCATCGGTCCGCCGTACTCGAAGATGCGCACTCCCGCCTCCAGAAACTGCTGGTAGCCGGCGCGCGAGGCCCTGCCGATCCAGGCTATGTCGTTGGTGGCCGGCACCATGACGCGTACGTCTACGCCGTCACGTGCAGTCGCCATCAGAGACTGAGTGAGGATCGGCATCGAGAGGAAGTAGGCGTCGGTTACCCAGAGCCGCTTCTCTACCCCTGCCGTGAGTAACTCGAGCATCCTCAGGGTGCGCATCCTGCGCGGCTCCTGTACTATCACCCGCACCGATTGTTCCCCTGCCGGCGCGATCAGCTCCGCATTCGGGCGCTCTTCTTTGTTGGCCAGGGGCTCACCCGACTCGTCCCACACGCCGGCGAAGGCCCGATCGATGTCGGCAACTGCGGGTCCGCGCACGCTGACGGCCGTGTCCCTGTAGGCCAGGCCGGTCTCGGGGGAGGTGACCAGCCACCCATCCGAGATGCACACCCCTCCCGTGGAGGCGTACTCCCCGTCCACGGCGATCAACTTCCGGTGGTCGCGTCGGACCACTCCAAGGGGCGACCCTAGCGTCGGAGGGTTGACCGCCCGAACCTCCACGCCAGCATGGCGTAGCTCTCTCCAGAATTCTCGCGGTACGTCCATCGAACCGAACCAGTCGTGGAGGACGCGGACGCGCACACCCTCGGCAGCCTTCGCAGAGAGCGCCTCGGCGAACCGCTGGCCCGTGGCGTCGTTCTGGAAGATGTAGTTGTCCAGGTGGACCCATCGCTTGGCCCGGGAGATTGCCCGGAGCCAGTCGTCGTAGGTCTTGGGACCGTTCTTGAGGAGTTCGAGCCTGTTCCCCTCCCGAAGCGGCGCGTCACTTGCCCTGGCCAGAACCCGCTCCAGGCGCGCGCCCCGCGACGCCGCGTATTCCGGGATAGTGGTGTTCTCGTGCATGATCTCTTGATCTTCTGACAAGGTGGCTTCTCCCTTTCTCGATATTACGTCGCCTGCGTACGTGGCCCTTGCTTTCGTGTACTAGTCGACCACGGCAGCGTCGCGGGTCCCTTGGGATCGCCGTCCCTATTTTGGAGGCGGGCTCCGTCAGCTGTGCTCGAGTTGCGAAGTTTGTGGGCTCAGATTCCGAGAATCTGTAGCTTTTTCGCCTGGAACTCCTCGTCGCTGAGGATGCCTTGGTCCCGCAGCTGGGCGAGCCGCTCCAGCTCGCCCACGTACTCCGGCTCGGATGCAGCCGGGCTGGTCGCCGTCGTCTCGACCGGCTCCTCGCGGCTAGTGAAGTCCTCCTTCATCCCTACCCTGCTCTGGACGAACGAGCGACGCCGCTGCATCCGCGCCATGGTCCTGTAGGTCTGCCGCGCCTGCATCCGCTGTGCGCCTCGTTCCGCCATAAGTCCCATCTACGCTCTCCTTCCTCTA
>JAJNDJ010000139.1 GCA_021156345.1 Rubrobacteraceae bacterium
CGCCGACGCGAAGCGCGGGGCGCTGTTCGGGAAGTTGTCAAAGGCTATCAGCGTCGCGGCGCGCGAGGGTGGCGGGGACGCCGAGATGAACCCCGCGCTAGGTCTCGCCGTACAGAAGGCGAAAGACGCCAACATGCCAAACGACAACATCCAGCGGGCCATCGACAAGGGTACGGGCGCCGGCGCCGACGCCGACGCCTACGAGCGGATCACCTACGAGGGCTACGCGCCAGGTGGGGTCGCCGTCCTAGTCGACGTGCTTACTGACAACCGCAACAGGGCTGCCTCCGACGTGCGCTACCTCTTCTCCAAGAACGGTGGCAAGCTGGGCACGAGCGGCTCGGTCTCCTACCTGTTCGAGAGGAAGGGCGTCATCCTGGTCCCCAGGGACGCCACAGACGAAGACACGTTGATGGAGGTGGCCCTCGAAGCCGGGGCCGAAGACGTCGAGGAGCAGGAGAACGACTACAGGGTCGTGACGGCCCCGGAAGATTTCTCGGCCGTCAGAGAGGCCCTCAGCGAGGCGGATATCCCGTACGAGAACGCTGAGATTACCATGGAGCCCCAGAACAGCATCGACCTCGACGCGGGGACGGCGAGGCAGACGCTGCGCCTGATCGACGCCCTCGAAGAGAACGACGACGTGCAGGAAGTCTACGCGAACTTCGATATCTCCGAGGAGGTCATGGCGGAGGTGGTTTCGTAGGGCGTCCTGCTTGCGCCGGCCCCCTCTCTGGCAGGGTTGGACCGGGGCCTTGTATCGGTGAGATTCTGACTCTCGCGGCTGTGCTTGCAGCCTTGCTGGTGGGTTCGGCTTGCTCCTCTGGAGACGAGGGGAAGGGCAGAGAGGGGGATGTGATCGCCGGTGCCTCCAAACAGCGCACCATGGATCTTGCACCGAGACAAACGGAAACCGACGGAGGGATCGGCGACGGTGTGGAGGCCGGGGACCTGCGTTTCCGGATCTTCGAGGTGCGGGCCAAAGACCGCGTCTACGCCATGTCAGGGCCAGGGAAGAGACCCGTAACGCGGGGCAATATCTCGAGCGAGTACGTGGCCATAGACTATCTAGTGAAGAACATCTCCGGGTCACCATTGACCACGGGGGCAAAGGCGACGCTTCTCGATGACCAGGGCAATTCCTACAGGCAGGACAAGTCTATCGAGCCTCCTTCCGGCGGCACCGACGGCATGGAGCTCGGAACGGCCCAGATAAATGCCTCCACGATGTTCTTCGAGGTCCCCAACGGCATCATCCCCGCGACGCTCGAGATAGAGGTTTCGGGTCGCCAGGCACGCATCAATCTGCTGGAAAGGGACATGGAGAATGTACCACCCGACGATTACCTGCGGGTGTACCACCTCTATTTCAACGAACAGGCCTACGAGGAGGCCTACGAGATGTTCGATCCGGCCTCCGTCCAGAACATCACACTCGGCGAGTGGCTGTCATTCTACGAGCCTCTATGGGGCAAAAGGTATGTGAGCCTCGACAACCTCACGCTTCTTTCGGAAGGCTCTGGTCGGGCGGTCTTCCAGATGACGAGAACGTTCTACGATGCGGACGGCGACATCGTGGCGGACCCGGAGATCAACCCTTCCGTAACACAGGAGATGGTCGAGGTGGACGGAGAGTGGAAGCTCGTGATGCGCGACGACCTGGTCTCTGACATCATAGCCGTTATAGGACCTGATGAGTCGCCTGAGCCGAAAGCCCCCGAACCTGAGAAGAAAGCCCCCGAACGCACCCAGCCACCTTCGACCGTCCCCGAGACCACGGAGCCGTCAGAGGCCACCACATCCGCGGCACGTGACTACGACTGCGATGATTTCGAGAGCCAGGAAGAGGCCCAACTCTACCTCGCGCCAGGAGACCCCTACGGACTCGATGAAGACGGCAACGGCTTGGCTTGTGAGACCTTGCCGTAGAGGGAGTGAGAGTCCTCGGGCATGGGTTCACATTCGCGATATTTGTGCGGTCGTCGCTGAAGGGAAAGTTAGCGATTACGGTTTGGAGAACCCCGACCCACCAGGGGGTTGCCAGCGGTCCGACGCTCGGGGCGCCATGCGCGAGCTGAAATGTTTGCACAGAGTTTAGAGCCTCTTTGCAAGCGACGCTTGTAGTGTCGGCCATCCAATGCACAAGATGTAGAAGACGGTGCAAGCGGAGGCCGGAGGGAGTAATCTTAGGCCATGATCTCGTCCGGTGGCATGGGACACACCATACTCGGCATAGACCCTGGGACGGCTACGATGGGGTGGGGGGTGATCCGGCAGG
This sequence comes from Rubrobacteraceae bacterium, assembly GCA_021156345.1. The sequence goes on from JAJNDJ010000139.1 coordinate 2,279, forward strand.
AGGGAAACCGCCTGCGCTACATGCAGCACGGGGCTATCATCACGCCACCCGACTGGGAGATGCCTCGCAGGCTCGGGCGGCTCTTCGACGGTGTAACCGAACTGGTGCGAGGTTACAGGCCCGAAAACATCGCGGTCGAGGAGCTCTTCTTCAACACCAACGTGACTACGGCAATCACGGTCGGGCAGGCGAGGGGCGTCGCGCTACTTGCAGCGTACAAGGCCGGGATCGAGGTGACCGAGTACACGCCTTTGCAGGTGAAACAGGCGATCACATCGTACGGGAGGGCGGACAAGCGCCAGATGCAAGAGATGGTGAAAGTCCTACTTAACCTGCCCGCCATACCTCGTCCCGACGACGCGGCCGACGGGCTGGCCATAGCCATTTGCCACGCGTTCTCCAGCACTATGCCAGGCAAGGTCGGGGTGGGGAAATAGTGGATCGTGCGCGATAATTAGCCCATGATCTACAGATTGCGCGGGACTCTGGTCGAGAAAGATACGGAAGGTGTGGTAATCGATGTCGGGGGCGTCGGCTACAGGGCCTCGGCTTCCATGGCGACGTTGCGCGCTTTACCCTCGCTGGGCGAGGAGTGCGTTATCCACACCAGGATGGTCGTGCGCGAGGATGCCATACTCCTTTACGGATTTGCGCTGCGCGAGGAGCGGGCCGCTTTCGACGTGCTGACCGCGGTGAGCAAGGTAGGGCCGAAGCTGGCCCTCTCAATACTCTCTTCGATGTCGCCCCCGGAGATCTCCGAGACGGTGGCCAGGGGGGATGTAATCAAGTTCGCCTCCGTGCCAGGGCTCGGGAAGAAGACTGCGGAACGCCTCGTGCTCGAGCTGAAGGGCAAGAGCCTAGCTGCGTTCGGACCCGAGCCTGTCGTCGCGGGTGGCGGTGGAGGCGGTCCGTACGTGGAAGCCCGGGATGCGCTCACGGCTCTCGGGTACAGGCTCGAGGAGGCCGAGAAGGCCCTCAATGACGTGCCGCCGCAGGATTCCGTGGAGAAGTACATAAAGGAGGCGTTACGGCGGATAGGGAGCAGGCGTTGAGCGCGGAGGAGATGGACGACTTTACCTTGCGTGGCGGGAGAGAGACCGAGGAGCCGCCTGAGGACATCACGGGGGCTGCGGGTTTCGGTGAGCATCCGCTCGACCCCGAGGCTTACGCCGAGGACGACGAACCCTCGCTCAGGCCGAGCTCATTCGACGAGTTCGTCGGGCAGGAGGCGCTCAAGCAGAACCTCAGGATCTTCGTACAGGCTGCCAAGCAGCGCGATGAGGCCCTGGACCACATACTGCTGGACGGCCCTCCCGGACTGGGTAAGACCACCCTCTGCCGCATCCTCGCTGAAGAGATGGGGGTCGGACTCAGGCCCACGAGCGGGCCCACCCTGGAGCGTGCCGGAGACATGGCGGCGATCCTGACCGCGCTGGAAGAACGTGACTTCCTGTTTATAGATGAGATCCACCGCCTGAACAGGCAGATCGAAGAGGTTCTCTACCCTGCGATGGAGGACTTCGCGATGGACATCGTCCTCGGCCAGGGGCCCTCGGCGCGCACGATCAGGATGGACCTTCCGCGCTTTACGCTGGTTGGCGCGACCACCAGGAAGGGCCTGCTAACGAAACCTCTGCTCGACCGCTTCGGTGTCGCGGAGAGGCTCGAATACTACGGGCCCGAAGACCTGGAGAAAATCGTGACCCGCAACGCGAAGATACTCGGCGTCCCTATAACAGAAGGCGGCGCCAGGCAGCTCGCGCGGCGCAGCCGCGGGACGCCCCGCATCGTCAACCGGCTCCTCAAGCGGGTGCGCGACTACGCCCAGGTCGTCGGCGACGGGAAGA
>JAJNDJ010000140.1 GCA_021156345.1 Rubrobacteraceae bacterium
GGCGGCGAGCGTGTCGGCGCCCTGCCACTCGAACAACGTGGTCATGTAGCCCTGTATCTCGGCCCAGCTGTCTTCGATCATGGAGGTGTGGTCCATCTCTTGCGCCCACAAGCCAGGGGCCATCTCCTTCGGATCCTGCCCTATCTCCGTGTCGAAGACGTCGGCCAGCGAGTGCGCGGGGTCGGTGCTCATCACGAGCACTTTCTTTCCCGCAAGCGAAGCCTTCAGGGCCGTTGCCGCGGCCACGCTCGTCTTGCCCACGCCGCCCTTCCCTGTATAGAGAATCGTGCGCAAGCTACTGTAGCGCCGCCGGATCAGGCACGAACGTAGCCCCCGTCAGCAGTCCGAGTACCGCGATCAAACCCAAATAGACCACGCCAACCGCTGCGCGCTGGCGCAATGGAAGGTCGTAGTACGCCCGGCCCTCCGGCGTATTACGCGTCTTCCAGCGGTGCCAGAGCTCAGGCAGGCCGAGCAAGGCGACAAAAGCCATGATCGGGGCCACGAAGAACAGCGCGACCATCACGACGAACCCGAGCAACTGGAAGACCGGGGACATCGCCCCGACGGCCCTGCCCCCGTCGAGCGGGAGCAGCGGCGCGAGGTTGAACAGGTTGATGATGAAGTTGAAGTATGCGAGGCCAAGGAATAGCGGCTCCCGCGTGATCGCGTAGAGACCGAGGGTCGCGAGCCCCCCTAGCGTACCGAGGACAGGCCCGGCGAGCCCGACGCGTGCCTCGGCCAGGGCATCTTTGGGCATCTGCTTCATCGCGACGAATGCCCCGAGAAAAGGTATGAACATCGGGGCTGAGGCAGGGATGCCTTCGCGCCTAAGCTGCACGACGTGCCCCATCTCGTGCACCCAGATCAGGACGACTATCCCGACCGCGAACCAGACGGGAAACAGCAGGGCATATGCCCCAATGCTGACGAGCATGGTCAGCGCAGTGCCCAGAAACTTTACCTTCAGAAGGAGCAGCGCCAGGCCCTTGAACTTTGCGAGCAAGAGCCCTACCGCGGCGAGCGGCGCAACCCAGCGCTTGATGACGCTCCACAGGCCACCTTCTGGCCTCAGAGGCTCATACCTGGGTTCTGGCCTCGGCCCTTCGAGGTCGCTGCGGAAGATAGGCTCTCTTGTCTCGTCGCCCGACGAACGATGATCCATAGACAGATTATACCGCCAGGTGTGCCCTAGACCGGGGGGCGCCGTCCCTGTTCGAAGCGTTGTTGCTCCTCGACGGTCCGTGTCGCCTCTGGTATGGCCTCGAGCCTGCCTCGGGGTATGGGCTCCCCGCTTTCGTCGGAGAGCCCGTAGGTGCTCTCTTCTATCTTCCGCAGCGCCCGGTCGACTTCTCCGAGGCGGCGCTCGACCTGTTCCCCTATGGAGGCGTCCATCTCGCGGGTGAACATATCCTGGCTCAGGTCGCCAGAGTCGAGTGTGGTGTCCCCCTCGGCCTCGCCGAGGTCCCTTTCGTCATCGGCCACGTCTTCCTTTATGCGCACCAGTTCTTCGCGCAAACCAAGCAGCCTCTCTCGCTGGCTCTCTACGAACTGCTGGTCTATCTCATCATTCTGCACAGGTTTTCCCTCCGGATCTCTTTCAATCTACTAGAAAGCGACGTTGTCTATGTTTACCCTAACTCTCTGTCCGAGACACGCTGCACGGCCACAACTACACCGTAGCGGAGGCCACGAGGCGAGGCTTGGCTCCTTTGGGCGGCTGCGGCGCCCGGCGCCCGATCGAGAGGAGGCGCTCGATGCGTGTCAGGGTCTGTCCGGCCGGCTTCGGCTGCTCCCAGAGCTCGACGCGCAACTGTCCCCCCCGCGCAAACACCCGGACGTGGGTCAGAACGAACTTCGAAACGAAGATCGGCGGCCCCTTTAGCCGGGGCGTTATGGGCTGCAGCTGCCGCAAAAAGCATCCGGAGTTCACCAGCACCGCCTTGCTACCATCGGGCCTCTCGGTCTCGGCGAGAGAAGGTAGGTGGGTGTGTCCCGAGACAAAGACGTCGACTGTTGTGGGATCGAACGAGGGGTCCATCGGCGGCCTTGCCTCGCCCGCGAGGACCTCCCGGACCCTTCTCTGGGAGGCTTCCGCGGGCGAGTAATGGGGCGTTCCGCCCGGGCTGACCGCCCTCAACGTCTTGTGGACGGCGTGGCGAACTACCAGGAAGAAGACCCCGAAGATCCCCAGCACAAGAAGCAGGAAAAGGACGGTGTCGAGTAAAGCCTGGTGTACCTGGGGCAGTTCGCGGTAGCTGCCGAACAGCAGGCTCGCGTTACCGTCGGTCGCGCGGGAGATCAAGTACGCAGCCACCTTGTAGATCGCGTACGCCACGAGCAGCGGCACGAGCAGGTATGAAGCGACCTTGCCAGCCAGATTGTAGAAGTAGCGGCTCGCGATCCAGGCCGGAATCGCCACCAGCGGGTAGACCATCTTTATCTCCGAAAGATCCAACCCGCGCGAGATCTCACCGAACGGCGCGATGCGCCTGGTGCCGTCCATCACGACGTGGTGCCCCAGCGGCGTGTCCAGGGGATCGTGGTAATCCCCGACGCTGTTCTCGGGGTCGAACTGGTTGCCGTGCTCGCAGTAGACCACCCGCCGCCGCCCACCCGTCTCGACGGAGGCCAGGTAATAGTAGGCGAACTCGTCGACGAGACCCCGCTCGCGCAACGTCTCCTGGATCTCCTTGTTCCAGAACGACTCCGCGTCGTGGTTCCCAGGCAGGTAGATAACGCGCTTCCCCGCCTCTCGAAACCGCTTCAGCGCGGCAAAGAGGTCTCTGTACTCGGGGCGCTCGATCGTCAGCGATGCCCGATTCTCCCCATCAGCAACCTCGCCGATCTGCAGGAAATCGAAGAAGTCCCCCGCCAGGATCAACTCGACCGGTCCCTCCCTGCCAGCAAGTTCCACGAAAAGAGCCTCGAGCTCTTTAGGCGACTCGAACCCGTCGCACCCCGGGTCCCCCCCGATATGCGAATCCGACACAAAGACGACCAGGGCGTTATCGGGCAGCTCGACCATCTACACGAGACCCTGCTCGATAAGCACCCAGGAGCAGGGAATGGCCCCAAGATCCAGGGTATCTCTAACCATCTCCACGTTCCTCTACTCCGGCACCTCCTCGACTCATCACTGGTCGTAGACCCCACTGAAGTGTGTGATCCTGAGCAGAACCGGCCGCACCAAAAACACAAGCAACCAGGACAACTCGGCAGCCAACGCACTGATAAAGGACACTCCGATCGAGAGCGCGAAAACGAGCGGCATTGCCACTACCAGAAGCTCGTTATACTTGCGTTGGCGCGCGTCCATGAGCCGCGTATCCATCAAGTGCGGGGTGCGAGAGGCATGTCTCCACACCCACGCCAAAGCCAACTCGGCGACGGCAACGTGTGCGGCGTAGATGATCACCGCCGCCTGTTGGTCCTCATAGCGGCTGAGAAGGGTGGCCGAGAACGGCAGCAGCACGATCCACATCAGAAAGAACAGGTTGATCAGGAGCAGGCCGCGGTCGTATTCCCTTATGTAGTGAAAGACCCGATGATGAGCAATCCACAAGGTCCCCACGAACCAGAAGCTGATCAGGAAGCTGTATAAGTCAGGCCAGAGCTCAGCGAGCAATTCGTTCGAAAGGCTCGAGTGTGAGCCGGGTATCGGCTCGGGCAACCGGATCTCGAGCACCAGCAAGGTTATGGCGATCGCGAACACCCCGTCGCTGAAGAACGCAATGCGATCGAGATCGATGCTTCTGTATGTCCCACCTTCCACAGGGTCGTTCACCCAAAACCAGCCTTCGTGTATGGCGACGCTTGGCGGGTATCTTACAGCACCCATATCTTGCCGTTGGTCGGCAACCTCGCGGCACTGGAAGCGTATCGAACGCTTGCTTGATGCAGCCAAGGTAACATTTTGCCGGCGCCTGGAGGCGGAATATCGATTGCTCAGAGAAGTGCGCTATAGAATGAGAAATGGGCGACGACCTACTCTCCCACGGGGTCTCCCCCGCAGTACCATCGGCGCTGGCGGGCTTAACTTCTCTGTTCGGAATGGGAAGAGGTGTATCCCCACAGCGCGAACCGTAAAGAGCACATCAAGCCCTCGACTTATTAGTACCACTCGGCTACATGCATCGCTGCACTTACACCTGTGGCCTATCGACCTGGTGGTCTACCAGGAGTCTTACTCCCTCGAAGGGGATGGGAGATCTCATCTCGAGGCGAGCTTCCCGCTTAGATGCTTTCAGCGGTTATCCCTTC
>JAJNDJ010000141.1 GCA_021156345.1 Rubrobacteraceae bacterium
GCCTCCACGCCCTGCATGTACTCCTGCTCTTCTCCCTGCGACATCCACGGCCCCGGCCCCGCAAACTCGAGGCACGATACGAGCACGACGGCCCGCACCTCGGAGGCACCGGGCGATCCTGATGACCCCGTTTCCCTCGCAGTGTCCGGCCTCTTTGTGGAAGGGCGTATCTCGACGCTGGCTCCTCCCATGGCAGGCGGACTGGATGCCCGCAGGCCCGCGCACCAGGTAAGGATGCTGTCGCGGGTCGACTCCTCGGGAAAAGGCGTGTTTTCCGGTCCAGCGTCGGCCCTGACTTCCCTGCCGTCGCCGAGGGCGTACAGGAGCAGCGACGCGCCGGACGAGATGACCATCTCCCTGGCTTCGGGCGGGGCACCGGCATCGAGGTTCATCGTCAGCACGAAAGGGGGGTGCGTCTCCTGGGCCAGCTCGATGACGGCGAGCTTCCCCGAGGGCAGGCCGCGGGCACTCTTCTTCCAGGCGACCAGGCGTGCCGGGTCCCCCGGACGGTAATCCCTTACACCCCAGAACTCGCCCCCGTGGCCCCTGTGAAGCGTCGAGGCCTCGCTCCTGTCACCCCACTCGGCGTCCGTGACCGCAGAAGGAGGGAGGCCCGCCACGTCGAATGTCCTCGGGTAGACAACGGTATCCGAGGCGGCCCGCGTACTGCGGCGTCCGTAGAAGAGCCCGAAAGGCGCCCTCGACTCGACGACGATGTCTCCACTCGCGTAGATGCCCCTGCGCGGGTTCTCAAGCGTGTACCCGAGGGTCTCGGTCTCTCCGCTGCGGACCCGCACCGCAATGGCCCTTCCCCTGTCGCCGGCGAAACGGTCCTCCACCTCTATCATATACCTGGGGAGGCGCCCTCTGTTCTCAACCTCCAGGGTGCACTCGAAAGGTTCGCCGGCCGTGGCCACGACAGGGGCGCGTCTCGTGATGCCGACGCGCCGCACGCCGAGCCACGGCAGGGGGGCGGAGATCAGCACTATCCCAGCCAGGGCGGCCACGATGACGTAGAGCCAACCGGCGCCGACGTTCGAGGCGATCAGGTACAGCACAAGGCCGAGAAAGACGACGAGAGCCGGTTTGACGATGCTCTTCAAAGGCATTTGCCTACACCGGAGGCGGTACGGAGTCGAGGATCTGCTTTAGCGCGCTCTCTGCCGTCGCCCCTGTCGTACCGCCGCGTACGGAGAGCCTGTGGGCCAGGGCTTCGGGCGCAAGCTCTTTGACGTCCTGGGGTCCCACGAAGTCCCGCGCCCGCGTAGCGGCGCGCGCCTGGGCCACCCTGACCAGGGCGATGGAGCCGCGCGGCGAGGCCCCCAGGGAGACTGCGGGGTGGTTGCGCGTGGCCTCGGCGATCGCGACAGCGTAGGCGAGTACCTCGTCGTGGACCTGGACCGCCTTCACGAGCTTCCTGGCCTCCAGGATCTCCCCTATCTCCACGACTGGCTCGACCTCTTCGAGCGGACTCCGCTCGACCTGGGCGCGCACGATCCCGCGCTCGGCGTGGTTCCCCGGGTAGCCCATGCTCGTCGCGACCATAAAGCGGTCGAGCTGTCCCTCAGGTAGCGGATAGGTCCCGTGGAACTGGTGCGGGTTCTGTGTCGCGACGACGAAGAAAGGCTCGGGCAGAGGCCGCGTCGCGCCTTCGACCGTCACCTGCCCCTCCGCCATCGCCTCCAGCAGCGCGCTCTGCGTTCGTGGGGTGGCGCGGTTGATCTCATCGGCGAGCAGAACCGGCGCGAAGACGGGGCCTGGTATCCACCCGAAGCGCGCCTCCCCGGGGTCGTAGATGCTCGTGCCCGTGATGTCCGAGGGCAGCAGGTCCGGGGTGAACTGGATGCGCGAGAAGTCAGCCGCGATCGAGGACGAGATAGCCTTCGCCAGCGTCGTCTTCCCGACCCCCGGTATATCCGTGAGGAGGACGTGGCCTCCGGCGAGGAGGGAGATCAGGCACAGGTCGACGACCCTGTCCTTACCGACGACCACCCTGCGGACAGAGCCGAGCAGCCGCTCATAGACTTCCCTGACCTCGACCGGACTCTCTACTCGACTATGGCGTATGGCTATCCCTCCAGAATCCGACATTACAATGCCACCTTGATCGACGCTCGCTAGCGTTGCGCAAGCAGCATACCCGGCCACCGGGGCTCAGTGTATAGGTCAGGTGGCCATTTTCCGAGGGACAGATCACGATTCCATCAATTAACGCACCACAACACTTCCATGCCTCTTCTTGACGGATTAGCTGCCGAGCCGCACAGATTGCCATTCTTCAGGCATGACGCCGAACTCGGTACTCGCCTGTTCCAGGGCATCTTCGAGGGTCTCGTGCCACGAATCTCCGTGGTGGCTGGTGTTACGCGAGAACCACGCGAGGATGTAGCCGACCTCCAACTCGTCGATCTCGAAGTCCACCAGCGCGTCTTCCACGGGCGTAGGCGGGGGCATCGCTGCGTTCGCGGGGAGCCACCCGGAATGCTCTTCTCCCCCAAAGCGTATCGGCACGCCCATAAGACGCTTGATCACCGCCATCCCAATATCCTACGCTCATTCAGCCAACAGCGTATACCGCCCGGGATCCCATGGGCCACACATGGGCCCTGGTAGGTTCCCCGAGAGTTAGGGTACATAACACCCACAGTTCGACATAGAGCACTCGAGCGTCGTTGTAATTCCCTGACCCATAGAGAGGTGATGCACATGGGAGACAGATTGAACGGTAAGGTCGCGGTCGTGACCGGTGCCTCGAGCGGCATCGGAGAAGCTACGGTGCTGGCGCTGGCAGCCGAAGGCGCCGCGGTGGTAGCCGGGGCTCGCCGCAAGGAGCGCCTCGACGAGCTCGTCGAGAGGGTATCCCACGACGGCGGGAAGGCTATCGCCGTTGAGTGCGATGTTACCGATGAGCAGCAGGCACACGACCTCGTTCAGAGGGCGCTCCAGGAGTTCGGAAGTATCGACATCCTTGTAAACAACGCGGGCGTCATGTTGCTCTCCACGGTGGGCAAGAGCCTCTCTGATCAGTGGAGGTCCATGTTCGAAGTGAATGTGATGGGTCTCCTGTACGCCACAGACGCGGCCATCTCTCACATGAAAGAGCAGGGCTCGGGACACCTGGTGAACATCAGCAGCGTGGCCGGGCGGAAGGTGACCCGCGACTCCAGTGGGGTCTACGCCGGGACCAAGCACGCTGTGAACGCCATCTCTGAGGGCTTACGCCAAGAGCTCCTGGAAGACAATATCAGGGTGTCTATCGTGGGGCCAGGGGCCGTCGACACCGAGCTGCCGGATCACATCACAGACGAGGAGGCACGGGAGGGCCTAAGCGGCCTCATGAAGCTGGAGAGGTTGCAGGCGGAAGACATAGCGGAGGCCATAGTCTACGCGGTGAGCCAGCCCGAGCGGGTGAGCGTCAACGAGATCCTCATCCGCCCGACCCAGCAACCTGTTTAGGGCTGATTGCAAAGAGGTCCTGAAACGGACCCAGACATAGCGATCCTGCGCGAATGCGTGAAGGGGATTTTCTTGGAAGTTTGCCTAACCTCTATTCTCTGAAGTTCGCCAAGAATTCATTGCCCATTCATCGCAGCTTGCTAAGATCGCGGCGTTGGTCAATAGGGCAGGGCTGAGGAGCCCTGCCCTTATGTGGAAAGGAGTTCTTTAGCTCTAAGCGTCGGGAATTGGTAGGTACTCGCTTCGGAAAAGGAGAATAAGTTGAGAAGGTTGATGCTGCTCTTGGGATTGTTGGCGGCGATGATGCTCGCGGCTTCTCCCGTCCTTGCCCATCAGGGTGGACCTACACACGGGAACAAGTACTGGAAGAACTACTACCCCAATACTTACTTCAAGTACTGCGAAAAGAATGGCGCCATGTTTTACGGCAAGACGAAGGCCTCTAAGCGGTGCGCACAGTACTACACAGACTTTAAGTCAAAGTGGACCAACGGCAAGAAGTACTACTACGTCCACGTCTACTATGAGTGGAAGACCCCGGACGGCAAGTGGCATAAGCAGAACTACTGGTATTACTGCCAGTACCACAAGTACGACGCCCCCGACTCTACCAAGAACCCACTGGCAACCACTATTGGGAGTCCTACTATAAGGGTCCCCTAAATTTGTAAGTGCTCGACCCTTGAGGGATCACACTTTGTGCGAACGACGCCTGTCCGACCCGAGTGGTTCTCCCGCCAGAGCACCGATTCCTCAGGGGGTGCGTGCTTTCTGTAGGGTGACCCGTTAGAGGAGCACAGTAGAAAGCACCTGGCGGGCCATTGGCTTTTAGACCTTCCGGGGGCTTGTCCGGTACTCTCTAGAGCTAGTGGGGGCTGGGGCTAGGATGCCCCACCCTTCCTCTGCTACCAATAGCAGCCCCTATTCACTCTAGTGTGTGGAAGAAGAATTGCTACTTCAGAACGCACCCCAGTCCTGCTCACCGGGAATATAGTAACTCGGGCAGATAAAGCGGAAGGCGTAGGCGATCCTTCGCGCCTTTCGCAGGTCCTCCATCGTCTTCGCCCTCTCCACGGCCAGGTCCGGGTCGAATAACTCGGAGAAGTACTCCTGGGCGGCTTGCTTGCGCTCCTCCTCCGTTGCGAACTCGCTCCTTATCCCGGCGAGCTCTCCTGCATCCAGCCAGAAGCCGGCGCACCTTGGACACTCGTCCACCAGGACCCCGCGTTTGACGCTGTGAAAGTGGCGCATCATGATCTCAGAGTCTCTGGGGCAGTGGATGCGCTTGCTCGGGTCAGGACGGAGGGCGGGATCCCGCTCCACTTCGAGGAACTTTTCGCCCGCCGACTCGTGTACTTCATCCACGCGGGCGAGCTCGAACCAGTCGAACCAGATCCCACCGCAGCCCCCAGCGCAGACGTCCACCGTGACGCCCTCGGCGGTCATAGTGGTCATGACGTTGGAGCACACGGGGCACTCGATGATGCGCTCCTTGCTGGCATCCGGCAGCCGGGTGGTATCCGTCTCTCTCGCCATCTCCGTCCTTTCCGGCGCTTGTTTTTCTGTTCACCCAATATTGTAGAATGTCGCCAAGTATTTGGTTAAGGATCGCTCGACAATACCCCTGAAGCTCGCTCTATACGATCGCTCCGTTTGCAGACGGCATAAGTCCAGCAGAAGTTAGATTCTGCGAACTTCGCGTCTACGGTGTGCTTAGAAGTTCGCGTAGCCCCCATCCAACACCTACGAGCATCTCGGATCCTCTTCGGGTAGCCAGCAAGCCGGCCGAGCTGGAGCGGCCAGAGACGCGGCGCTAAACTGCTAGGTATGGCCGGTAGGGCGTGGATCAGGGCCTACGAAGCGGACGACGCTTCCGCTATCGCCCGACTCTTCTACGAGACCGTCCGCTGCGTAAACCAGGCGGACTACTCCGAGGAGCAAGTCGAAGCTTGGGCGCCGGCTGTGCCGGACCAGCAGGCATGGCACGCGCGCATGTCCGAGCCTGACCGCCTGACTCTGGTAGCAGAAGAGAACGACGAAGTGGTAGGCTTCGCCGAAGTTGAGGACGACGGGCACCTGGACATGCTCTACGTGCGCGGGGACGCCGTGGGCCGGGGCGTAGGCCAGCGGCTGTACGAGGCGGTGGAGGGAGAGGCCAGGGGTTGGGGCGTGGGGCGGATCTTCACCGAGGCTAGCATCACGGCGCGCCCGTTCTTCGAGCGGAACGGCTTCCGCGTGGTCCGCGAGCAGAGGTTCTCATGTCGGGGAGTGGAGATGACCAACTTCGCGATGGAGAAGCCTTTAGCGCCTCCCGAGGAAGATTGAAGCGTCCTCAGCCCTTATTCACCGGAGTGCATGGAAGAGGAATTCTGCGAACTTCGCCTTGACGGAGTTCTAAGAAGTTCGATCTGAGGGTAGATCTACTCCTGTATCACCGACTCTGCTGGCTGAGGGGTGGTTATGGGGTCTGCGTGCCGATGCACAAGTTTCCAGGTGCCATCCTCGGGCCGAAAGATGCTCGTAACCCGCAGGGTAACCGTGGTGGCATCCTCCCTTGCGCCAACCTTGGCCTCGAACCGCTCCATCTCTACGAGGTATGCGAGCTCTGGAGTCACGTACTTCGCTACGGTCTCAAAGCCAGTGAGTTCGCCATCTCTGTAGTGCGAGGCGGCACCTTCCAGGGTCTTGGCGACCTCATCCCATCCACGTGCGGGAGGACCGAAGGGGTTGGCGAGGGTTACGTCGCCTCTATGAGAGTAGAAGTTCCTATAACCGTAGGGATTCCCATTGATGATCTCGCCTAGCGCTTGGTGATAGGGCTCGAGAACTTCGTCGAAATCATCTACGGCAGCCATCTAGATTTTTCCTCTCCCTCGATACCTGCGCTTATCTTACGCTA
>JAJNDJ010000142.1 GCA_021156345.1 Rubrobacteraceae bacterium
ATGTCAACCGCTCTTGCGAAAGAGTCCACCCCGGCACGCTGGCGGGTATCTCTCGTGGTGCTGACCACCTTCCCGCTGTTTCGGCAGTTCGAACTCGGGTTGATAGCTGGTTGGTTTAATATTAAACTCCCCATTACAATGGGAGTGGAGCGGCAATCCGTGCGTCGGGGCGGTGGCTTGAGGAGGCACTCGGTCTTGGCGTGGCTTAGAATGTGGCGGGTCGTCCAGAAGGTGGAACGGGCGGCGGCCGAGCACCTCAGGGCTTACGGCTTGAACTACGCCCAGTTCGACGTGCTGGCGCATGTGGGGGCTGCGGAGGGGTCCAGGCAGAAGGAGTTGGGTGCATCGCTGCACGTCACCAAGGGCAACATCAGTCACCTGGTGGACCAGATGGAGCGGCGGGGTCTCGTTTCGCGGCGCCAGGAGGGGCGGACCAACCGTCTCTACCTCACCGAGGAGGGGCGGCGGCTCTTCGAGGAGGTGGTGCCGGCCCACGAGGACCTCGTGCACCAGCTGATGTCTGCTCTTCCCGAAGAGGAGCAAGCGCAGCTCCACGAGCTGCTGCGAGGACTGGACCGCTCCCTGTAGCGGCCGCGCGCAGAAGATCGCCCGCTTGCAGAGACCCCCCGCGCCCTCATCCGCCGCGCCACGGGCCACCTCAAGTCCTCCGACACACCCGCGTCAACGTGGGTGAATAGCACTCCAGCGGATGCGCTTCCTCCATCCCGGGGCTACACTGCTGGGGTAACGGGATACCGGTCGGAGGGGGTCGGGACAGAGAACGTTAAGGGGGGACAAACAATGGACTATAGTGATTTCCGCATACTCGGCCTCGCCGCCAGCCTCAGGCGAGCCTCCTTCCACCGGGGCATCGTGAGGGCGGCACACGAAGTGGCGCCTGAGTGGATGAGTTGCGAGAGCTTCGACCTCGCCCGGATGCCGTACTTCAACCAGGACCTCGAGGATCAGGGAAATCCCGAACCCGTCAAAGAGCTTAGGGAGCAGATACGCGCCTATGACGCCGTGCTCATAGCCACACCGGAGTACGACTACGCGATCCCCGGCGTCCTGACCTCTGCCCTGGACTGGGGGCTGCGTTCACGTTACGATCCCACACCCTTCCGTCACAAGCCGGTCGGGATCGTGGGGGCAAGCCCGGGAGGTGGTGGGACTGCTCGAGGTCAGATGGTCATGAGGCAGATACTCTTGCACGCCCCGGCCTACGTGATGCCTGAGCCTCAGATGCTCATCCCCTTCTCGCGCCAGAAGTTCGACGCGGAAACCGGCGACCTCGTGGATGACGAGACCCGCGACAGGCTGCGCCGCTTCCTGATGGCGCTGGCCGAGTGGACCGAGCGGTTCGAGGATCGCGTGCGATGAGTGGCACCTCGGTGGCGGCTTGGACGATGGGCTCCCGAGGCTGGCTCGCGCTCATTCTTCTATGCGCTGTGCAATTCATGGTGGTGCTCGTCCTCTCCAGCGTTAGCATCGCCCCACCATCGGTCGAGGAAGACCTCGGTTTCTCCGAGAAGTGTCTACAATGGGTGGTGAGCGGTTACGCGCTCACCTTCGGAGGCTTTTGCTGCTCGCGGGGGCGGTGGCCCTCTTCGACCGTCGCCGCGACGAGTGCGAGGAGGCTGCGTCGAAGCGGGAAGATTCGCAGGAGAACTACGCTTACCTGGCTCTAAGTGCCGCGAGCGCGAGCTGGAGGTGCTTCAAGTTCGACAGCTATAAGGGCAGGTATGTTTTGCACTGCCACAACCTGGAGCACGAGGACATGATGATGATGGCCAACTTCGAGGTGGTGTGAGGGTGAGAGCAGAGACGAGAGCCCAGTACGGTCGTGCTATACGCCAACCTAGCCGCGGCCGCCGTACACATATACGTGACTGGTTTGGCAGAAACGTTGTCCTCGAGGGCAAGCCGGGTTGCCCCATCGAACCTCGCCTCCGGCCACTCAACGCCCGGGTGCGGCCGGGCTGCTAGACGATCCACGAGAACGAGGGAACGAAAGGTCTTCGCCTTCCGTAGAATCTGGTCGCGGGCATCCTAAAGGGAGGAGCGATGGTTCAACCGAATGCGCGGCTTACCTGGCCGGAGATACTGGCCTGGCGCCTTACGCGCCAGCGCTTGGACCGGAGGGCACCGCGCGACGAGGCGCTCGGCGTGGTACAGGAGATCTGCGGCCTGCACGCCCAGGTGATGTCCTCGGCGGAGCTGACCCTCTGGGCCCGCGTCGAGGACCTCGAGCCCCAGGCGGTGCGGGAAGCACTGTGGGAGCGGCGCTCCCTGGCCAAGACGTGGGCCATGCGGGGGACACTGCACCTCTTGCCGTCGGACGAGCTTCCCACGTGGGTCGCCGCACTCAGCGTCCTCAAGCCCCGCTATCACGCCGCGAGCTGGCAGCGCTACTACGGCCTGACGCGCGAGGAGGCGGAGGCGATGCTCGCCGCGATCGCCGAGGCGCTCGACGAACGGATGCTCACCAGGGAGGAGCTGGCGCAAGAGGTGGGGCGGCTCTTGGGGTCCGAGGAGCTCGGCAGCAAGTTGCGCGACGGATTCGGCGCGCTCTTGAAGCCCTCAGCCTTCAAGGGCGACTTGCTGTTCGCCCCGAACGTCGGCCGCAATGTGCGCTTCGCCCGGCCCGATCAGTGGTTGCCCAGGTGGGAGCCCGCGCAGACCGAAGCAGCAGTCCGGGAGATCGTGAGCCGTTACCTGGCCGCCTACGGGCCCGCCACGCGCGAGGAGTTCGCTCGATGGTTCGGCACGACCTCGCCCGCGCAGGCAGGGAGGCTCATCGAGGGTCTTGGTGAGGAGGTAGAGCCCGTCGAAGTCGAGGGGTCAACCGCATGGATGCTTGCAAAGCACGTAACGGAAGCGGAGGGGACGGGGCCCGCGGGGGTGGTGCGCCTCCTGCCCGCTTTCGACCAATACGTTGTCGCGGCGCCGAGGGACCGCGAGGCCGTGCTGCCCGGTGCCCTGAAGGGGAGGGTCTACCGCCCGCAGGGCTGGCTGTCGCCGGTCCTGCTGGTTGACGGCCGCATGGAGGGCGTCTGGCAGCACGAGCGCAGAGGAGACCGGCTGGTCGTCGGGATCGAGCCCTTCGCGCATCAGCCTGATTGGGTCAGGCGTGCTGCCGAGGAGGAAGCCGAACGGCTGGCTCGCTTCGTGGGCGGCGGGCTCGAGCTCGACTGGTCAAACCCGTGAGGAAGAGCGACGGTCGCCCGCGGGTGCTGAGGAACCGAGGAGGGGTTGCACAAGTACCCGGTGTTCACCGACGTGGTGGTCGTCGAGGGGTGCTTTCGCGCCCTGCTGACCGGAGAAGCCTCGGACGTGGAGCTGCGCCGGTCTAGCGGCTAGGCGCTTTTCTCGTCCTGCTCGTCGTTGGAATACCTGCGCTTGGTCCTTTCATAGCGTCACTCGTCAGCCTACTCGGTCCTCTGAACACTCGCCACAATTGTCCGCAGCGCCTCCGCCATGGCGCCGCCCGACGGAGCGCGCTGCGCATCGAGCAGCCACTGCGTGATCAGGCCACTCATCAGGGCTACGTAGAACGAGCCAACCGTCTGCGCCACTCTCTCGTCGACCATGCTCTCGTCGGTCCCCTGGAACAACGCCGCAAGCCCGAAGCGCGCCTCCTCGTGGCCAGCAGCGAGCTGCTCGCGCAGCTCCGGCGAGTGTTGGGCCTGCACGAAGGCCTCGAAGGTCGCGACCCACAGCGGCCGGTGCGCCTCGAACGACTCGATCACCCGCGTCCATATAGATTCGAAGCGCTCTATCGGGTCCATCGACCCAACATCGGTGTCGGTAATGAGAGCCCTCTTCAACTCCTCGCCCCACTCATCAATAGCCTCGATCATCGCAGCGTTTAGCAGCGCCTCCTTGGAACCGAAGTGGTAGCCGATGGAGGCCAGGTTGGTGCCCGAAGCTGTCACGATGTCCCGTGCGGTGGTGCGAGCATATCCCCGCTCGAAGAGGCAGCGCCTGGCGCCAGCGAGTAGTCTCTCTCGGTGTCCCATGACCCGATCTTAACATAAAAATAATACAAATGTCCTATACATTTGTCTAAAAAGGAGGACCCCAGATGATGAACAGAGACATCCTCATTTCAGGCGCTAGCATCGCCGGGCTCGCACTGGCGTACTGGCTGCGCCAATACAGTTTCAATCCAACGGTGGTGGAGCAGGCGCCAGCGCCGCGGGAGGGCGGTTATGCGGTCGACCTTCGTGGGGCAGCACGGGAGGCAGCCGAGAGGATAGGGATCATAGCCGACGTTAGGCGGGCACACGTCGGCACGCGCGGATTGTCCTACGTCAACGGAGCCAACGAGCCTGTGGCGAGCATGAGCTCGGACCTCCTCGGTGATTCGGGAGGCGCGATCGCCGAGATCGAGATTCTGCGCGGCGACATGATCCGCATCCTCTACG
>JAJNDJ010000143.1 GCA_021156345.1 Rubrobacteraceae bacterium
GCTCGACGCCTATTGTCGCGAGAGGTTCGTGGAGCTGGTGCCGAACCAGAACTCCTTCGGGCACATGCACCACTGGCTGGAGAGGACACGATACAACCATCTGGCCGAGTGCCCGGACGGCTTCGAGCTTACCCGGCAAGGGCAGACCAGGCAGATGCCGCCCTTCAGCCTGAACCCAACAGACCCTCGCAGCGTCGAGTTCATGGGAGAGCTGTTCTCTGAATTGCTTCCGCATTTCTCCAGCGAGAAGTTCAACGTGGGCTGCGATGAGACCTGGGACGTGGGGAAGGGACGGAGCGCTCAGGCCGTCGAGGAGAAGGGCGCGGGCCGCGTCTACCTCGACTACCTGCTCGGAATCTACGACCTGGTCAAGCATCACCGTCGCACGATGCACTACTGGGGAGACATCATCATCCAGCATCCTGATCTGGTGCCTGAACTGCCGCGAGACGCTGTCGTGCTCGAGTGGGGTTACGAGGCCGACCATCCGTTCGAGGAGCATGGGGCCGAGTTCGCGCGGTCGGGCATTCCTTTCTTCGTATGTCCTGGCACCTCTTCGTGGAACACGATCGCCGGTCGTACCGACAACTGCCTGGGCAACGTCCGAAACGCGACCGAAAGCGGGCTCAGGCACGGGGCGATAGGACTGCTCAACACCGACTGGGGCGACAATAACCACACGCAATACCTGCCTGTAAGCTACCTCGGTTTCGCCGCAGGAGCGGCGATGCCCTGGTGCTTCGAGGCGAACAGAGACGAAGACTTCATCGCCGCCCTCGACATGCACGCCTTTCGCGACGAGGCAAGGGTGATGGGCAAGCTGGGCCATGAGCTCGGCAACGCGCACAAACAGGCTGGACCGGCTCCGCACAACTCCACTGTCCTCTTCCACCTGCTTACGCAGGCGCCTGATCTTCCTGTGCCCGATGGTGTCACCATCGAGAGCCTCAGGCAGGCTGACGAACACATCAGGTCCGTCGTCGAGCCGCTCGGGCGTGCGCGTATGGACAGGGAAGACGCGGAGATCACCAGCGGCGAGTTCGCCAACGCAGCGAGGATGATGCTGCACGCCTGCCGCAGGGGTACGGCGGTGCTCGAAGGCACCATTGACTCCACGAGGGAGGAGCTGGCTGCCGAGATGAATATTATTCTGGGCGAGCACCGGCGCCTGTGGACCGCGCGTAATCGCGTGGGCGGCCTGCAAGACAGCGAGCGCGTCTTCGAGGAACGGCTCAGAGAGTACGAAGGAGCTTCGTAGCGAGGGACAGACCGGGAGATCCGTTTAGCTAGCGACATCCCGCTTGCGCCGCAAGGCACAATAGTCTATACATGTAACGGGGGTGCCAGGCCAATTGCCTCACTGAGGGATGGGCTTCTCAGCGCCGCCATGTGACTCGCCGCGCGCGAGTCAGCAAGGACGAAGACTTTCCAACCATTGTAGTGCGCTGTAGACTTTGGTAGGGTCGGTCGCTGCCATGGCGAAGTCGAAAGCAACACTTTGTAAAGAGATGTCCCATCATGTAGCCATCGGCAATGATTATGTCTAAAATGGAACTCCTGTTGAACGCGGTGAGAGAGGAAGCTCAGCACCCATGATGAACAAGTACCGTCTTATGTCTCCTGGCCCCACTCCGATACCTCCGGAGGTCTCCGCGGCGGGGGCTCTACCTATCATCCACCACCGCACGCCCGAGTTCGGCGAGGTCTTCACCAGGGTGAACGAGAATTTGCAGCGGGTCTTCTTGACGGAGAACGAAATCTTTACTTTCGCGGCGAGCGGGACTGGGGCTTTCGAGGGTGCGATCCAGAACCTCTTCTCGCCGGGAGACAAGGTTCTTGTCGTCAACAACGGCAACTTCGGCGGCCGGTGGGTCAAGATGAGCCGGGCTTTCGGACTGGAGGTCAGCGAGCTAGAGTACGATTGGGGCCGGAAGGCGGACAACGAGGAGGTCGCCGAAGCGCTGGCGAACGACCCCGAGATCAAGGCCGCCATCTGCGTGCTCTCGGAGACCTCGACTGGCACCGTCAACGACATCGAGGGATTCGCCAGGGCCGCCGCGGACGTCGTCACCATCGTCGATGCGGTCTCTGGCCTTGGGGCCTGTACGTTGAGGACCGATGAATGGGGCGTCGACGTCGTCGTCGCCGGCTCGCAGAAGGCTCTCATGACGCCGCCTGGCCTGGGATTCGTGAGCGTTAGTCCGAGGGCCATGCGGATGCACGAAGAGTCGCTGATGCCGCGCTACTACTTCGATTGGAAGGCGGCCAGGAAGGCTTACGAGAAGGATCCCGCGCAGACGGCGTGGACACCTGCGGTAAGCCTCATCATCCAGCTCGACGTCGCGTTGCAGCAGCTCATAGACGAGGGCATCGAGAACGTGTTCGGGCGGCACGTATTGCTAGGCCGGGCGTCGAGGGCGGGCATCAAGGGCATGGGGCTGGAGCTCTTCGGCCCTGACGAGGACCCCAACTCGGCCGTCACCGCTGCATGGGTACCCGAGGGTATCGACGGCAAGCAGCTCGTGCGTATGATCTTCCGCGAGCATGGGATACAGGTCGCCGGTGGCCAGGGCGAGATGGCGGGCAGGATCTTCCGCATCGGACACTGCGGTTACTTCGATGCTTTCGACATCATCGCCACGATAGCGGCCACCGAGCTGGCGTTGGAGTCGTTGGACTACCCCGTGGAGCTTGGAAAGGGCGTCGGCGCGGCCCAGAGGGTCTTCTCGAAGAGCGGGGTGAGGGCTTGAGGGTCCTCGTCCCCGAAATGCTCGCCGAGCCCGGCATAGCGCTACTAGAGAAAGATTTCGAGGTGGACGTCCTCCTCGACCTCAGCCCTGAAGAACTGCTCCGGAAGATCGGGGATTACGACGGCCTCATCATCCGCAGCGCCACGAAAGTCACCGCCGATGTAATAGAGCGGGCCGGGATACTCAAGGCTATCGGACGCGCCGGCATCGGCGTTGACAACATAGACATAGAGGCCGCTACCAAGCACGGCATCATCGTCGCCAACGCCCCTGAGAGCAACACGGTCGCCGCAGCCGAGCACACTCTAGGGCTCATGCTTGCTGTGGCGCGGCGCATCCCCGCCGCGGACTCCTCCTTGCGGGGCGGGGAGTGGAAGCGGAGCGCGCTCAAAGGTGTCGAGGTCTCGGAGAAGACGATCGGGCTGGTCGGGCTTGGTCACGTCGGCGCCATCGTGGCACGGGGCGCATTGGGGATGGGGATGCGGGTCCTCGCCTACGACCCCTACGTCTCCGAGGACAGGATGCGCTCGATGAACGTCGGGCGG
The DNA here is from genome assembly GCA_021156345.1 of Rubrobacteraceae bacterium. Next base: position 3,296 of record JAJNDJ010000143.1, read on the forward strand.
GCAGAGAGCGCTGACGAGGTCTTCGAGCGGTCCGATTTCGTCTCGCTACACGTTCCGCGCACCCCTCAGACGATAGGACTCGTGAACGAAGACGCCCTGACCAAGATGAAGCCTACCGCGTACCTCATAAACGTGGCCCGTGGCGGCATCGTCGACGAGACGGCCCTCTACAACGCCCTGAAGGAGGACGCCATCGCCGGTGCCGCACTCGACGTATTCGCCGAGGAGCCGACGACGGACTCCCCGATCTTTACGCTCCCCAACGTGGTTGTGACGCCCCACCTCGGTGCGAGCACCGCGGAGGCCCAGGACAGGGCAGGCATCACGGCCGCCGAGCAGGTGGCGACAGCCCTCAGGGGCGCCGTGCCGGTACACGCCATAAACGCCCCCGTACCGGTGGGGGAGGGCGCGGAGTTCGTGGCCCAGTTCTCGGGCTTGTGCGAGTCTCTGGGAAGTTTGCTCTACCAGCTTACGGACGATACTGGGGACACCCTCAGGATCGAGTATCGTGGCGAGGTCGCAGGCTTCGACACGCGCCTCCTCGACGTCTCGGCCCAGAAAGGACTCCTCGCGCCGATGGTCTTCGAGCCCTTGAATTTCGTCAACACGCCCGCGCTCGCGAAGGAGCGCGGGCTCAAGGTCGAGACCTCGCGGACTTCGGAGAGCGCTGACTACACGAACCTCGTGGAGTTGCGCATGGGTGAGAACGCGGTGAGCGGGACGCTCTTCGGGCCAAGGATGCAGCCGCGGCTCGTCGAAGCGATGGGA
>JAJNDJ010000002.1 GCA_021156345.1 Rubrobacteraceae bacterium
ACCAACCAGAACGCCCTCTACAAGCTGCTGCACGATGCCCGCAAAAAGCTGAAGAGGCAGATGGAGGCCGCGGGCCTCTCGGCAAAGGAAGTGCTGGCGCTATTCGACGTAGGGTAAGACCCGAAGGGTATGGCGGGTCTAGCAGTTATAAGTGAAAGAGGAGTTTTAAGATGCTGAAGCGTGGTGATGTCGTTAAATTGGTGAAGGTTGTGGCCGAGACTCACGAGACCGAGATCGCCTGCGACCAGTGTTTCGAGCAGTTGGATAGTTTTGCGGAGACGGTGATCTCCGGAGCAGAGGCGAGTGCTGCGATGCCGCTGGTTGGCGATCACCTCGATAAGTGCGCAGACTGTCGTAGCAAGTTAGAGGCACTTCTAAGAGCCTTACGCGGTGCGTAGAGCGCAGGCTATCAAGCCCATACTCAATCCCCGATCTATCGTCGCCTCCTTAAGCTAGACCTCTACTGCAACGACGCTGTGCCCTCGTCCTGCTCGCTTACTTTCGTGGGCGATACTGGATCGACCTCGATCTCGTCGCCCACCCGGACCGTGCCGCTTTCGATAACGCTCGCGCAGATACCACCACGACCCTTTAGGGCCTGTGTCATACCCGGTTCGGTAAGCCGCTCGATGTGGCGGCAGACCGAACGTGGCCCCCGGTACTCGAACCCAACCTCCCCGACGCAGAAGCGCTCGCCACGTCGCAAGGCCTTCAGGCTTATCCCTCTGGTAACGACATTGCGGCGGTGCTGGCCGTTCTTCACTCCCACGCCGGTCTCTCGCTCGATGTTGTGGAGGTCCTCGGCGGCGATGAAGGTTACTTCGCAGACCCTGCCGAAGCGGCTCCAGTGTCCGGTCCCGGCACAATAGCGGTCACCCGCTAGACCGCAACCCTCGAGTGCGCTGGCCGCCTGAACACTCTTCATCTCTGCACCACCTTCTGGTGCAAAGAATATATCTTGCACGAAGCCTGCCATTAGCAGCCCTCCTTTGACTAATGCTCGGCCCTTTGGAGACGTTCTCCGATATCCTGGGACACTAATATTGTAGCCACCCATCAACAAGATCCCTCATTTCATCGTCGCTGATATGAAGGAGGCACGACCCCACCTACCTCACAGAAGAGCTTGGCTTCCAGAGCTGGGAGGGCTTCCTTTCGCTGACCATCGCGACCGCGCCATTGATGACCGCCATCCCGTTCGCGGGCATCATCTCTGACCGGATCGGCAAGAGGATACCCTGACCCCGGTCGAGTTTGCCAGGCGCCGCGTGCAGTGCGCTGGTGGTATATCACCACGCTATAGCCGGGACATTCATTCGGTATTGGACATATACCGAGATAGCGGCCAGAATAGAAAGGGGTGAGAAGGAGGAACACAGAGGGGTACCCAGCATCATCAAGCGGTAGGATCGTGCGGAGAGGCGAAGTCGAGACGCTTCGCTCGGTCGGGCACCGTTACGGCGGCGACTCCCGCAAAGAGCTCGGTTACAGGAGCGCCGGTCCGACCATAGTGATCACCGACCTGGGCATCTTGAGACCCGACCCCAGGACCAAGGAGCTAGCCCTGACCGCCTTGCACCCCGGCGTCACGGAAGAAGACTTAGAGGAGTTTAGAAGAATTTCTTGTGACTCGCCGGTAATCAGGGCCGTCTCCGGCAGCGGTGCAAGAGAGAACGGAGACTCAAGATGAGGGGAGATAAATGAGCTACGGTTGGACCAACGAAGCGTGGATCGTGGGCGCTGTACGCACCCCGATCGGCCGCCACGGTGGCGCCTTGAGCGCCGTCCGTCCCGACGACCTCGGCGCCGTCGCCCTCGAAGCCCTGGCTGACCGTAGCGGCGTGCCGCCCTCAGAGGTAGAGGATGTCTACTTCGGCTGTGCGAACCAGGCCGGGGAGGACAATCGCAATGTGGCCAGGATGTCGCTGCTACTGGCCGGTTTCCCGGAAGAGGTCGCGGGTGTCACAGTCAATAGGCTGTGTGGTTCTGGGCTGGAGGCCGTGGCCCAGGCTGCCCGCGCCGTGATGCTGGGCGAGGCCGGTGTCTACGTGGGCGGGGGCGTCGAGTCCATGAGCCGCGCCCCATGGGCCGCACCGAAGCCGGAGCGCGCCTTCCCCACAGGCAACACCACGATGTACGACACCACATTGGGATGGCGCTTCGTCAACCCCAAGATGCAGGAGATGGGCCATACCGACTCTCTTGGTATGACCGCCGAGAACCTCGCTCAGGAGAGGTTCCTTATCACGCCGGACGAGGATGCTCCCGACGAGGTGGCCGCCGCCTACGACGTCTCGCGCGAGGCCCAGGACCGCTTCGCCCTCCGCAGCCACGAGAAGGCCGTTGCTGCGATGGACGAGAAGCGCTTTCGCGATGAGATCATCCCGGTAACGGTAAAGACCCGCAAGGGCGAGACGATCGTCGAGGCCGACGAGGGTCCGAGGCGCGACACCTCCCTGGAGAAGCTGGGCAAGCTCAAACCCGCCTTCAGAAAGGAGGACGGCAGCGTCACGCCCGGCAACTCCAGCTCCCTCAACGACGGGGCTGCGGCGGTGCTGGTGGTCTCGAAGGGGTACGCTGAGGCGCACGGTCTCGAACCCCTGGCAAAGGTACGGAGCATCGCCGTCGCCGGGGTTCCGCCACGCGTGATGGGCATAGGCCCGGTCCCGGCGACGAAGAAGGCCTTGATGAGGGCGGGGATCACACTGGAGGATGTAGGTCTCGTGGAGGTCAACGAGGCGTTCGCGGCGCAGTCGCTGGCCGTGCTCTACGAGTGGGGGATGGACCCGGAGGACGAGAGGTTCAACCCCAACGGCGGGGCCATAGCTCTGGGACACCCCTTGGGGGCATCGGGAGCACGCATCCTGACGACGCTCCTGCACGAGATGCAGCGCCGAGACGACGTCCGCTACGGACTCGCCACGATGTGCATAGGGGTCGGGCAGGGTATCGCCATGGTCGTAGAGAAGCCGGCTTGAGCGAGAAGGGAGAAGCGAGGGTGAGAGAGCAACCTACCGGTGAAACCACAAGTTTGCGCCCGGAGAATGACGGGCAGCCGCCCTACCTGTACCCTGACTACGTGGCGACGCATCTCAGGGCGCCAGAGAAGCCGCTCATCATACTGCCCAGGACTCTCTCGGATACCACCGGCCCCGCTTACGGGCGCGACCCGGTAGGGGAGCTGGATAACGACCTGACCCGCCAGCACGCGGGAGAGCCGCTGGGGGAGAGGATAATCGTTACGGGGCGTGTGCTGGACGGCGACGGCCGCCCGGTCCGAAACAGCCTGATCGAGGTATGGCAGGCTAACGCCGCGGGACGCTACACCCACGAGTTAGATCAGCATCCCGCTCCCCTGGACCCCAACTTCACTGGCGCGGGCCGCTGCCTCACCGACAACGAGGGCCGCTACTTGTTCGTCACGGTCAAGCCTGGGGCCTACCCGTGGAAGAACCACCACAACGCCTGGCGGCCAGCGCACATACATCTCTCGCTGTTCGGGAATGCCTTTAGGAGCCGCCTCATAACCCAGATGTATTTCCCTGGGGACCCGCTCTTCGAGCAGGACCCCATCTTCCAATCAGTGCGCGACGAGAAGGCCCGGCAGCGCATGATCGCAACCTTCGACCTTGAGACAACGGAGCCGCAATGGGCCCTGGGTTACAAGTTCGATATCGTGCTCGAAGGACGTGACGCTATCCCCATGGAGAACCACAGATGACTCCGGAGCGCAGGCCACAGCCCACGCCTTCCCAGACCGTGGGACCCTTCTTCCACGACGCGCTCCTCGATGAGGACCGCTCGGGGCTGGTCTCGCCGGATCACCCCGAGGCGTTAAGGATCGAGGGCACCGTATACGACGGGGCAGGTGAGCCCGTGACCGACGCGATGGTCGAGATCTGGCAGGCAAACCAGGCCGGCCGATACAACGACCCCAAAGACGCCAGGGAAGACTTGCCGCTCGACCCTGAAATGATCTCCGGCTTCGGCCGCTCCGGGACCGATGCCGGCGGCAGATTCTCCTTCGTTACCGTCAAGCCCGGACCTGTCCCTGGCCCGGACGAAGGGGTGCAGGCCCCGCACATCATGGTCTCCGTCTTCGCGCGGGGACTCTTGAAGCGCGTCGTGACCCGCATCTACTTCCCCGACGAGGAAGTGGCCAACGCCAGCGACCCCGTCCTCTCGTCCATAGAAGACGTGGACCTCCGGAGGACGCTCGTTGCCCACAGCGAAGGTGACGCGCTGCGCTTCGACATCTTCCTCCAGAGCGAGAACCAGACCGCCTTCTTCGAGCTCTAGAGATGGCCGAGGAGCTGTTCGGGCCGATCTTCATTCCGGATAGGTTCCGGAAGGCCGTCTCCGGGAGGGCATGGCTTCAAGCGATGCTGGAAGCGGAGGGCGCCTTGGCGGTAGCCCAGGCGCGGGCCGGCCTGATCCCGACTGAAGTCGCAGAGGCTGTCGCCTACTGCTGTGGGGACGGTCCCAGCGTAGGCTTGTACGACCCCGAGGATCTCGGAGGTAAGGGGCGCGCTCAGGGCAATCCCGTCCAGCCGCTCGTCAGGGCGCTCACCGAGACGGTCTCCGAGGTATCGGAAGAGGCCGCCCGGTACGTCCACAAAGGGGCGACGAGCCAGGACATCATGGACACTGCCGCAATGCTCCTCACGAAGCGCGCGCTGGGCTTGATACTAGCCGAAACAGATGCCGTCGCCGCGGCCCTGGCCCGGCTCGCAGATGCCCACCGCGACACCCCGATTGCGGCCCGGACCCTGCTCCAACAGGCACTGCCTACGACCTTCGGCCTCAAGGCTGCCGGCTGGCTTGTCTCGGTCTTGGAGGCGAGGCGTCTCCTGCTCGAAGTGCGTACCACCAAACTTGCAGCACAGCTGGGGGGAGCCGCCGGCACGCTTGCCTCTCTCGGAGACTCCGGTACCGAGGTTCTTAAGGAGTTCGCGCGAGAGCTGGAGCTCGCCGAGCCTGTGGTGCCGTGGCACACCGACCGGTCCCGCATCGCGGAGATAGGGGGTACGCTCTCGCTCCTTGCGGGCGCGCTCGGGAAGATCTCGCTCGACATCATCCTGATGGCCCAGACAGAGGTGGGGGAGGTCTCAGAGCCCGCTGGCGCTGGACGTGGAGGCTCCTCGACGCTGCCTCACAAGCGAAACCCCATCCTCTCCGTGACGGCGATTGCGAGCGTCCGGCGGGTGCAGAATCTAGCGCTCACGCTGCAGTCGGCAATGGTTCAGGAGCACGAGCGGGCAGTGGGCGCGTGGCACTCCGAGTGGGAAGCCCTCTCCGACGCCTTGGCCCTCACCGGCGGGGCGGTAGCCGTGGTTCGTGAGGCGACGGAGGGTTTGGAGGTCCATCCCGAGAAGATGCGAGAGAACCTCGACGCCACCGGGGGTTTGCTACTCGCCGAGCACGTGACGACGTTAGTCGCGGAGCACTTCGGGCGGCTCAAGGCGCACGACCTCGTTGAAGCTGCCTCCCGGCGCACATTGGAGAGTGGGAGGTCTCTGCGCGAGGAGTTACTCGCCGATCCGGTGCTCGAGGAAGTCCTCTCCGAAGAGGACATCGACGCCACACTCGACCCTGCGGGCTATCTCGGTTCGGCCGGAGCATTCGTCGACCGGGCCTTGGACCTCTACCGCAAGGAGGTGCAGAGATAACGACGGAGTCTACCGTCGAGGTACAACAAGCGATCCTCGATCATCTGAGTGTACCAGCCGCCAACTCCGCCTTCGCCCAACGTGTGCTCGCTGACAATGACTAGCATCCGGATGAAAAGGGGAAGCATCAGAGCGATAGCCCTCACACACCGCCAGATTAGCTTTGGATGGAAAATCATTATTGGCCAGACCATAAGATCAGGAAACGCCTCCGATCCGCTTGACCCGGATTTCGATCCGCTCAGTCTGGGTCACCTGCTGGACACCTATCTGTGCATCCCGAGGTTCCGAAGGGGGAGTATATGAAGGGGGTCAAGGATGAAGGTGTATGAAGCGGTCGCCGAGACCCTGAGCCGGCTCGGGGTTGACACCACATTCGGGCTGGTCGGCAGCGGAAACTTCGGTCTTATCGACCATATGACTAGGTATTGCAGAATTGCATATTATGCTTCTCGCCACGAGGCGTCTGCCGTTGCGATGGCGGACGGCTATGCCCGCGTGAGCGGCAGGCAGGGGCTCTCCACCGACCTCGCCCTCCTGGTAGGACTAGACTTCGCTGCGATTGCAGGCGCGATGGGCGCGAGGGGGCTCGAGGTGCGCGGCACCGGCGACCTAGAACGGTTGGAGGAATGGATCGAAGACCCCGACGGGGTCATGGTCGTCGACTGTAAGGTTAACCCTCGAGTATAAGGAGAATATTTGAAGGAAGCTTTTGTCGCCGAGGCGTAGATGGCGCGCCCGCTGATGCCGGACGCGCGCTTGCTCCGGTGAGGTAACCATAGCGCGCGTCGCTTGCAGGGAAATTCGCGAGAGCCCTAGCAGAGTTGCTACCTGGGAAAGGAGACTCAAATGCAAGCCAGCACCGAGATCAAGACAGCACCATATCCAGGGTACCGGACGCTGTGGATCTGGCTCGCGCTGGGATGGGTGGCTAGTGGGGTCGACCGCACAATAACCGGACCGGTGATGACCTACATGATCGACAACAAGGTTCCCCTTCTGCAGGGAGTAGAGAACCCGTTCGCCGTCGGCGGATTGGTGGGAAGCTTGTTGTTTGCAGGCTACATGCTGATGCAGTTCCCGGGCGGGTATGTGGGGGACAGGCTCGGGCACCGGACGGTGATCGTCATAAGCATAGCCTGGGCCGGCGTGGCAACCATCCTCAGCGGGCTCATGACGGCCCTGATCGGGCTCGTTGCCCTACGCGTGATCACTGGTCTGGGAGATAGGTGAGATGGGAGCAGTCCTCTCGCCGGCCATCAGCGGCACGCTGCGAGACGCGACGGGCAATTGGACGGCCGCGGTGATGCTGGACGCGGGCATCATCTTGGTCAGCTTCGTGCTGCTCTTGTTCGTCAGAGTACCGCGGGAGGAGGTAGAAGCACCTGCGCCGCCGCGGACACGTTTGGGAGGGGAGCCCGGAGCTCCGTGAAAGAGGGATAGTAGCCTCACGAGTTACGGAGGAGCAGCGCATGATGCGTACACAGGTAGGGATCGTCGGAGGCGGGCCGGCTGGGCTGGTGCTCTCGCACCTGCTGCACCTCGAGGGCATCGAGTCGGTCGTGCTCGAGCTTCGCAGTCGCCACGCAGTAGAGACGACGGTTCGGGCTGGCGTGCTCGAGCATGGGACGGCGGAATTGCTCAGGGAGACGGGCGTCGGAGAGAGGATGGATCGTGAGGGGGCCGTCCACAATGGCGTAAACCTGCAGTTCGGTGGTCGCCGCCACCGGATCGACTTTCCTGAACTCACCGGGGGGCGCAAGATCTCGATCTACGGCCAGCAGGAGGTGGTCAAGGACCTCTACGCGGCCCGGCTTGAGGCAGGCGGGCGGATTATCTTCGAGGCGGCGGCAACCGGCCTGCGCGATCTGGATACTACAGCGCCGAAGATCCGCTTTCGCCGGAGCGCGGAGCTAGATCAGGAGGCGGGGGAGATCCGCTTCCACGGGAATGCGGAGGAAGAGGAGATCATCTGCGACTTCGTGGCCGGGTGCGACGGCTTCTTCGGTGTGTCCAGGCCGTCCGTACCCGAGGATGTCCGCAAGGAGCACGTCCGGACCTACCCGTTCGGATGGTTCGGCATCCTCGTTGAAGGACCGCCCTCAACGGAAGAGCTGATCTACGCCCTTCATGAGCGCGGCTTCGCCTTGGTGAGCACGCGCTCCCCGGAGATCCAACGCCTCTACTTCCAGTGCGATCCCAACGATTACGTCGACAACTGGCCCGACGAGCGCATCTGGGAGGAGCTGCAAGCGCGGCTCGATACCGACGAAGGCTGGACCTTGAAGAAGGGCAGTATCTTCCAGAAGGACATTGTGCAGATGCGCTCTTTCATCTGCGAGCCTATGCAGTACGGAAGGCTCTTCCTCGCCGGAGATGCCGCCCACATCGTACCCCCGACCGGAGCCAAGGGGATGAACCTCGCCGTCGCAGACGTCCGCGTCCTCGCTCGCGGGCTTACCGAGTTCTACTCCTCCGGCCGGACCGACTTGTTGGATATGTATTCAGAGACCTGTCTGCGGCGCGTGTGGAAGGCGAGCCGCTTCTCGTGGTGGATGACCTCGATGCTCCACCGCTTCCACGACGAAGACGACTTCCGTTATCGCCTGCAGCTGGCAGAGCTGGACTACGTGACGTCTTCTCGGGCCGCCTCTACGTCCCTGGCGGAGAATTACGTGGGCCTGCCGATGGAACCGTTGTGAGAGGCACCGGACGCATGGATTGCGTGGGGCGATAAAGAAAGGAGCGCGTGCATGGGATCGGACGCAGAGCCCGAAGCGATGGGCGGATACGTCATCTACGGCAATAGGCGCATGACCGTTGGCGGCCTAGCCGCCGAGTACGGGTGCACCGACCTCGACGGTTCACAACCCCATGCCTGGCGCTACCTCGTGGAGACCGATATCAGCGCCGATTTCACTGATCACCGATGAAACCGCGCTCGGAGGTGACGCTGCGCGCAGCACTACCGGAAGACGCGCCGACGGTCGCTGAGATCTGGCATCTCGGATGGCGCGACGGCCATCTCGGGTTCGTCTCCCAAGAGCTGATCGAGGCGCGTCACGAAGGTTCTTTCCGGACGAGGGCTGCTAAGCGAGTGAACGACACCACGGTCGCCGTAGTCCAGGACCAGATCGCTGGATTCGTGATGGTCGTTGACAACGAAGTCGAACAAGTCTACGTTTCGGCGCTCCATCGTGGCGAAGGCGTGGCCGACATGCTCATGGCGGACGCAGTACGACGCATCAAAGGTGCCGGGTACTCGACTGCCTGGCTCGCTGTGGTGGCAGGGAATGCCAGAGCCCGGAGGTTCTACGAACGCCGTGGTTGGTCCGACGGGGGTCTGTTCGAGTACGCCGCAGCAGGAGACCACGGTCCAATACCTGTGCCTTCTCATCGATATGTGAATCCGGGCCAGCTGGAGCGAGCCGCCGAGGAGAGGCCGGTGCCCAGATTACGGGGACCCACGTGAGGGTCGCGTTACCCAATGCGAAGATTGTGGTTCTGGCAGGCAAGTCGGGCGTAGGGCTAATAGACACGGGGATCCGCCGGCGTGGACCTTTGAGGAGGGCCTTGATGGGTAACGGTCTCCCAGGCACGCTTCGTGCCCCATCCTCGTTGTACGCCCAGGGTGCTAACTCACGCCGCGACTACAATTGTCTCAGGCGCAAGAGAGTGATGAGATAATTCGTCGATCCAGGGTAAAGAGTGGCAGGGTCTGTGTTGCAGAGGACTTCGCGAGATTGGGGGTTTGGGAATGAAAGAGCCGGCCAGAGAAGGGCTGTTGGTCGATGGGGCTGGTGCTCCGCTTGCTGAGGAGGACTCGGGTAGTGTGGAGCTGCTCGATGGTACGAGCGTCGCCTTCCATGCCATAGCGCCAGACAACGCCTCAGCCCTCCAGCGCTTCCACCACCGCCTGAGCCAGCGTTCGATCTACCTGCGCTTCTTCGCCGCCAAGCCGGAGCTAAGCGACAGGGAAGCAGGTTACTTCACCAACCTTGATGGGATGAACCGCTTTGCTCTTGTGGCAGTCGATCCCGAGCGTCCCGAAGAGATCATCGGCGTGGTGAGCTTCGATCGGGAGGGGACGACCGAGCGGGCAGAATACGCGGCGGAGGTGGAGGACAGGTGGCAGGGGAGAGGGCTTGGGCTGGCTCTGACCAGACGCCTGATAGAGGCAGCCCTGAAGAGGGGCGTCAGTACTTTCACGGGGATCGTCCTCCCCGAGAACACCAGGATGCTTCACTTGCTGAGGGATCTCGGACTGCCCGAGAGGTTGCGCTACGAGGACGGCACCGACTACGTCGAGATTGACCTCTCACCGCCGCAAAACACTTCTGATCGTACGGCAAGGGCCAGGGGGCCCCAGGGCTGAGGGCCTCACCTCCGAAGAGCACAGGGGGAGTATGGGCGGAGATCCCAAAACCCCTAGGGACGCGGTCCTCGACCCCGAGGCGAACACTGTCGCTGCCGACATTGGCGCAACTCAGCGACCGATGGCAGTACAATGGTTGCATGGGGCGCCTGTTGAGGGAGAGTGAGGTGACTAGACCGGTCAGATGAACCGGCTGCCGGATATGGGGACGCCGCGCTGCGAGGTACTCTCCTCCCCGAAGCAGGTGCGCGAGGTGCTAGAGACGTCCGAGCACGCAGAACGAGTAGCCCTTGAAGTCCAGACCGAAGGGCCAGGGGCGGTCGGGGCTACCCTCGCTGGCGTTTCGCTCTGCTTCGAGCCCGGCGCCGCCTACCAAGCGCCACTAGGTCTCAAAGACACGAACAGCGATGCGATTCTGCAGGAGCTTCGTCCGCTATTAGGCGCCGACGGCCCGCCAAAAGTGATGCATGACGCCAAGACTGGACTCATAGTGCTCGCGCAGCGTGCTGTTGACGCAGGTACGCCCGCCTTCGACACCCTGCTTGCGGCTTTCCTGCTCGATGGGAAGGCGCACGGTCTCGAGGACCTGATCGCCGAAAGGCTCGGTTTGTCGACCCGGGGACGGGTGGCGAAAGGAAGTGAGGAGAGGACACGAAACTTCTGCGCTCGGGCCGATGCCGTACTGCGCCTCGGCGCGATCTTGGAGGCGGAGCTAGAGGAGCGGGGGCAGCTCTGGTACCTGCGCGAGCTCGAGTTGCAGCTCGTTCCCGTCCTCGCCGACATGGAACTGGCGGGTGTCGCCGTCGATGCCGCCGCGCTCGAGGAGATATCGCACCGTCTGGCGGAGAAGCTGCAAGATCTCGAGAGGGAGATGGCTGAGGCGGTCGGGCACGAGGTCCACCCGAGGTCGCCGCGGCGTCTCGGAGAGCTTCTGTATGAGGAATTGGGCCTGGAGGGGAGCAGGAAAACCTCCTCCGGGCGCTACTCGACGGACGCGCTCACGCTCGAGGCGCTCGCCGGTCAGCATCCGGTCGTCGAGAAGATAGCAGAGCACCGGCGCCTCAGCAGACTCAAGGACGCCTACGCCGACACGCTCCCTGGTCTCATAGACCCGCAGACGGGACGCGTGCACACGAGCTTCAGCCAGGTCTCGGCGAGCAGCGGGCGTCTCGTCTCGAGGGAACCTAACCTTCAGAACATCCCTGTGCGCACCGCGCTGGGGCGTGAGATTCGCAAAGCTTTCGTGGCCGACGGCTCGGGGTTCGGAATAGGCGAGCCGACCGCGCTGCTTAGTGCGGACTACTCTCAGATAGAACTTCGGGTGCTGGCGCACGTGACCGGGGAGCGGGCGCTGCGTGAGGCATTCCAGAAAGGCGATGACGTCCACACCCTCGCCGCCGCCCGCCTCTACGGTGTGCCGCCAGAAGAGGTCAGCGCCGAGATGCGCCGGGTAGGCAAGATCCTCAACTACGGCGTAATCTACGGGATGACCGGCTACAGGCTCGCGCTCGAGGCGGGCATCGATCGCAAGGAGGCGACCCGGTTCGTCAAGCGTCACGGGGAGCAGTACCCCGCCGTGCGGGCCTACGTCGAGCGGACTCTGCGCGAAGCGGAGGAGAAGGGCTACGTAGAGACCCCCATGGGGAGGCGCAGGTACCTGCCCGACCTCGGCTCCAAGAACAGGCAGCGACGGGAGGGCGCGCGGCGTGCGGCAGAGAACATGCCGAACCAGGGCATGGTCGCGGAGATCATCAAGCTGGCGATGATCAGGGTGCATGAGCGGCTGCGAGAAGAGGGCATGGCGTCGCGCATGCTGCTGCAGGTCCATGACGAGCTCCTGCTGGAGGTCCCCGAAGGGGAGTTGGCCGAGGTGGCTGGGTTGGTGGTGCGCGAGATGAGGAACGCGGTGGAGCTCTCCGTGCCATTGGAGGTCGAGGTCAAGATAGGGCGCTCGTGGGGGGAGATGCGACGGCTCGGGGGCGCCCTGGTTGAGTAGCGACGCGCCACCACGCTTACGGCGTCGCCCGCGCCCCCTGCTGGTTGTATAACTCGACGATCTCGGCGACCGTGGTGGCGTCTTCGGGCATCTTGTCGCCTTGGCGGAAACCAACGAGACGCAGGAACCGCAGAGCGTAGCCCTGACCCCCTTCGTCCGCTCCCGTTGGGTGCACGGGCGAGCGGGTGATCTCGTCGGCGAGCACCTCGATGACCACCTGCGGATCCACCCACACGCTAGGCTCTATGTTGCTCTCGACTCGCGCGGGCTTCCGCTCACTGACGTACGGTTCGCAGCGCTCTCTCACCTCGCGCCACTGGAGGTCGCTCAGTCCGGTACCGATTTTGGTGACGGTCGGGAAGACGTCGCAAGCAGTTTACAGCGGTTTACAGCAGCATTGAGCCAGAGAGTTCACTAGTGCCTTCTAGCCCACTATAGGTAGCGGTATCTGTCTCTATCCTTTGAGGTTCAGTCAGCGGTCTCTCTTTCTCGGATCTCGATCTTTGGCTCGACCACAACGTCGGTACTGAGCGAGTTGGCTATGTAGCATTGCTCGTGGGCCATCTCGGTGAATCTCAAGACGCGCTCCTCTTTCACGCCGGGACCGATCACTATGCGCGGCCTCGTTCGGAGCCTCCAGTAACCTCGCACGCGGTGCCTCCATTAAGTAAACTAGGATCAGTGCCATCTAGGCTTGGGCCTATCCAGGAGCCACAGGGCGAAAGGCATACGTCGCGTTGGAAGGTAGCAAGAACGGACCGGGCAAAGGGGATCCAACGGCAGTATCCCGCGGAGAGATGAGGGATCCAGAGCCCGCGGCCAATACCCCCAAAGGCTCGCCGAACCCGGAAAAGACACCAGAACCTTCCAGCCCGGAGCCCTCCGAGGGCCACGCGGACCAGGAGAGCACGACACCCGAGCAGGAGGCCAGGCGGGAGTCCGAGGAGCGCATAAGGGGACTGCTGGAAGCGTACCAGCAGACGCTGAACACGGTCGAGGATCTCCCCACGGTGGTCTGGGTACCCTGGGATCGCAAGGGACCGGGACGCTACTTCAAGGTCCCGTATCTGAGGTTGTTTCTCAAGGACTTCGTCGTGTACCACATTGGTAGGAGCCTGGATACCCTCAACCGCCGGTTCCTCGCGACTGCTGCGCTCTCCAGCGACCACGACGCCAACTGGTCGACCCGCGAGGCCGTGAAACTCTACCTTCAGTCGTTGCCAAAGCCGCCTTATGGGATCCTCCTCTTCACGGCGGTGCTCGCGGCGTTGGTGATAGCGCTCCCCCTGCAGGGCTTCGGGAACGTGTTCTACGTGCTCGACCTGGTCGGGGCGATGATGAGGTTCAACGTGGGCTACGTGGGCAGAGCATTGGAAGGGAATGAACTCGGCCCCACGGTGCGTTCCCTGCTCGTTCTTCTGGTCGGGTTGATCGCGGTGGGAGGCCTGCTGACCTCTCCGTTTGGCTTGAAGCGCATACTCTTCAACCTGCATCCGTGGACCAAAGAGCGTCTCGACTCGACGGCGGCCAGGAGCCACGGCTATAGGGTCGAAGGACTCTATGCCCTGGAAGACAGCATCTTCAGCGAAGCCGGCATCCGGCGTCCAAAGGAGGGGAGATGGGACCTGGTGTTTCAAACGTTTTTGCTCCTGCTCCTGCTCGTAGTCGGGCTCTGCCTGGCGGGTCTGACCCTGGTTATCTTCATGGCGTGGAACGTGCATCTGAACTTTGAAACTGGAGCGCCCGCGGATGTCCACTTTACATTGCCGAAAGTGCACTGGGGTTACTTTGCTCTGTTCACCGGGTTTGTGTTCGCTGCGTTCGTTCTCCTCCTCAGACGACTCCTCACAGCTTGGAAGAACCGAGGCCGGAACGCGATCGGCTGAAGCCCGAGGACCTTCCTGCGCAGGCGAATGAACTAAGGCGAGATGTCGACAAGCTCGACCACCCCTATGTATTCGAGGGCGTCTTCCAGGGTCATCTTGCGCAACGGCGCGAGGTTGCGGGTGTCCTCGGCGCAAAAGTTCCGAGAAACGCAAAGTGTTCACGATCGGGGTGGTGGCTTCACCCGTTCGACGGCAGTGTCACGAAGATAGGAGTGTGACGTTGATGCCATTCTGACACCACCGCGAACGCAACACGTGCAACGTACAGCAAGCCCCAGAAAAGAATACGGCTTGGATATGCGGGATCTGCAAAGCTTTGCAAATCCCTGCAACGCATGAGTTATAACTCGCATAGTGACCCCGTAGATAGAGAAGCCGGCCCAATCAACTGCTGGGCGAAAGTCGTAGAGCGGGATGAGGATGCCCACACTACCCGTCGATGTTAAACTCACCCGGCTGCGAGCGTAATAGATGAGAGGTCATCACCAGATCTATGCAACACCTGACACGAGATCACCAAGAGGTCGAATGGCACTTCGACGCCCTCGACGTGCGTCCCGTAGGGCGGTGGCTGGAAAACGGAGTAGGGGAAGACCCGGCGATAGTTCCTGGCGAGACGCGCGAGATCTCGGACACTTATCTCGACACCGAGGACTGGCGAATCTACCAAGCCGGCTACGCCCTGCGGATCCGGCGCGTGGAAGGCGAGAACAAGGTGGAAGCCACGATGAAGCTGCTGGCTTCGGAAGGCGACGCCCCGGGGCTTCGTAGCCGTCGCGAGATCTCCGAGCTGCTAGATAACCCGGACCCTGAAGCTTTCGATGATGACTCCGGCCCGGTCGGGAAGAGGATCGGGGCCCTTGTCGGGCCGAAAAAGCTGCGTACTCTCTTCGGGATACAGACCCACCGGAACACTTTCGGCCTCATCCTGGAAGGCTCGGAGGTGGGGGAGGTGGCCCTCGACGAGACAAACATACCGCTAGAGAACGATGCCGCTTGCCGACTCTCGCCCGCCTCCGCTTCCAAATATGAAGCAGGACTCTTCGCACGGGGCCTCGCACCGCCTGGACCTCCCCAGTTCGGACCTACGGGCGTGGATGACTCGCTCACTGCCGGAGAGCTGGCGTTCCGGGTTTTGCGAGAGCAGTTCGCGGTCTTTCTGGCCCACGAGCCAGGCACGCGGATCGGGGAGGATCCGGAGGAGTTGCACGACATGCGGGTTGCGGCCCGCCGGATGCGGGCCGCAATGAAGATCTTCGAGATGCCGCTACCGGTTAGGGCCCAGAGGTTCCGAAACGAGTTCAAGTGGATCGCCGGAGCCCTTGGTGAGGTGCGCGACCTCGATGTACAGCTCGCACGACTGGACAGCTGGATCTCTTCCGCCTCCTCCGGGGACAAGGAGCCGCTCGAATCGCTCCGCGCCGTGTTCCAAGAGCGACGGAAGAAAGCCCGCAGATTGATGCTCCGAAGGCTCGACTCCCGCCGTTATGCCCGTCTTGTCGAGTCGTTCGGGGCGTTTCTGGAACGAGGGCCATCCCGTCGGGCGCAAGCCTCGCGACGACCAATACTAGCCGCCGCCCCTGACTTGGTCCGCAAACCGTATCGCAAGATGAGAAAACTCGGCGACCCACTCACCGAAGAGTCCTCCGGCGAGGAGTACCACGAGCTCCGCAAGAAAGGCAAGCGTCTGCGCTACGCTCTGGAGTTCCTCTCGGCTATCTACGGAGATCCCGCCAAGGATCTCATAAAGGCGCTCAAAGAGCTTCAAGACGTGCTCGGGGACCATCAAGACGCAGAGGTAGCCGTCGCCCATCTCAGGGAACTGGCGGCATCTAGAGGACGCAGTCCGAAGCTTTCGCCTGAGACGACCTTCGTGATGGGCGGCGTCGCGCACCGCTACGAGGTTCAGGCCAGGGAGTTGCGCGCTGCGTTTCCGGAGGCTTACAGCAGGGTCAGGGGTAAACGCTGGAAGAAGGTGAGGAGAACTATGGAGAAGGCTCGCCCGAAAGAGGAAACCCGATAAGGCCGAGCGGTGGATCTCTCCTTGGTCCAGCACACCGTAGCTAGTCTTTTACGCCCGAACCCAGATAGGTCGAGAACTCTCCGGGATACACCGTCTCACTTCGCGGACGTTAGCGAGCAGTGATTCCAGGGTAAGAATACCCGGCGAGTGTCCGCGAGGAGGCACGGAAAGCGGGGCGCCGCGATAAGGGCAAACGGCGCCCCCTGATGGGGTCCTACGATGTGCCTACTCAATCCTAAGCGGCTGCGCCGATGGCAGCACCGTATTCGCCGCCGGCGAGCATGCGCTCGGCCTCGCGCTGCACCTGCCTGACCCGCTCTCGTGATATCCCTAGCTCCGCGCTGAGTCGGGCGAGGGTCGCCGTCTCCTCATCACCCAAGCCATAGCGCTTGATGAGGATATAACGATGGCGCTCGGGCAGCTTTTCGACGGCTTCGGCGAGCCAGTCCATCTCCATCTCCCCGATGATCGTGCCCGCAACCTCGGAGGCGCGCTCGTCCTCGATCAACTCGCCGATCTCCGTGGCGTCCGAGTCCGAGCCCAAAGGCTGGTTGAAACTAGTGGCGTCCGGCATGGCACCCTTTACGTCCCTAACCTGCTCTGTAGTCCAACCGAGGCGATTGGCGACCTCCTCGTCGGTGGGCTCGCGCTCCATCTCGGAGGAGAGCTCGTTGTAGGCGCGGGCCATCTTCCGGATCTTGTCTCCCATGTGCACGGGCACCCGTATGGTGCGGCCCTTGTCGGCCACGGCGCGCTGCACCGCCTGCCTCACCCACCAGGTAGCATACGTGGAAAATCTCCAGCCGCGGTCAGGATCGAACTTCTCGACGGCCTTCATCAGCCCGATATTCCCCTCCTGTATGAGATCCTCGAAGGGCAGCCCCATCCCGCGATACTTCTTGGCAACGCTTACAACGAGCCTGAGATTCTTCTCTATGAGCCTCTGCCTGGCCCCCTTGTCTCCGGCCTTGGCCCTCTTGGAAAGATCTATCTCCTCCTTGTGCGTGAGCAGCTTGCCCTTGTCGATGTGGGCGAAGTACCCTGGGATGAGATCAGGGGTCTCGGATGGTCGCTCCAAAGCGCGCGTCGTCATAGTCTTGCTATTCGTCACCGTCTTCACAGGTATGTCAGCTTCTCTTTCCCTATAGATTTCACTGGCTTGTTCACTTGCATTGGACACAGCAGTAATATACACTATTCACTATATATTTGTCAAGTACATACAGCAAAAAATAGTAACTAGATCAAGAAGGACGGGCTGAAGATGGGTAAGAAGAGGAGCTACGGACAGTATTGCACGGTGGCCAGGGCGCTCGACGTGGTGGGGGAGCGATGGACGCTCCTCTTGGTGCGCGAGCTTTCGACGGGACCCAAGCGGTTCAAGGATCTTCTGGAGGGGCTTCCGGGGATCGGGACGAACCTCCTCGCTGCCAGGCTAAAGAGGCTTGAGGGAGAGGGGATTGTCCGGCGCGGCACCCTGCCGCCGCCTGCGGGGTCGAGCGTCTATGAGCTTACGAAGCTTGGAGGGTCGCTCGAGCCGGTGATCGTGGCCCTCTCGCGTTGGGGGGCGAGGCTCCTGGACGCGCCGGGTGAAGATGACGACCTGAGGGCGGGCTGGGCCATTGTGGCAATGCGTTCGGCCCTCGAACAGGGGGCTGCAGGTGGCCGCTCCGTGACCTACGAGTTCCGTATCGACGGCGAGGCATTCCATTTGCGGGTTGGGGACGGCGAAGAAGGGGAGAGGGTGGAGGCCAGGCAGGGCTCGGCTCCGGATCCTGACCTGGTCGTTGTAGGCGACGCCAAGACCTTCCTCGCGGTAGCCTCGGGGCGGCTTAGTCCCGAGGAAGCGGTGGGATCAGGAGCGCTCAGGGTCGAGGGGGAGCGCAAGGAGGATCGAGAAGCCCTGCTCGCGTGGTGCCAGCATTTGATCGGCCCGACCGCAGCCTAGGGAACGGATTGCGATGTCGCCAGAAGAGGCCGCAGAATATGCCCTGGGAGAAGGCGACCATGCCTGATAGTCACCTCGGCGCGTAACGGGGCTGAGAGCGTGGCAATCACCCCCGAGTCCAGGTCTTCTAGAGCATTCGTCACGTAGGGGCTGGGGAGGTGTTCCTACGGGTCGGTGGCTCGCCCCCTAGTGGGTAGGTGGGAACTATGTGTCGGTTCGTCGAGCAGTGGTTTACGTGCAAGGCGATGCTGCTCTCGTACTGTCAGACAGGGTTGAAACCACCTTCAGGCATCAGGGCTGGTAGCATGTCACACAATTAGTGAGACCTCTGAAGGAGGAGAGCGTGACAGACTATCTGCCTGAAGTCTACCAGCACTTCGAACGTCGCTACCCGGCGGTCAAAGAAGCCTTCGACGCATTGGGCACTGCCGAGCACGAGGCAGGACCTTTAGCTGAGAGGGAACGCCGCTTGATCAAGCTCGCTATAGCCGTGGGCGCACAGTCAGAAGGTGGCGTGCGTTCGCATGTGCGCAAGCTGCTTGGCGTGGGGGTCTCTGAGGAGGAGATCGTGCATACGATCGTGCTGGCCATCACCACCATCGGTTTCCCCGCAGCCAACGCAGCTCTGAGCTGGGCGGAGGAAGTCTTCTCCGAAGAAGGTTGAGGAAAGCCCTAAAGTTATTCCAACTTAGAGCCGATACAACCCTCGGTGAAGATAAGAGCAGAGAACGCGAAATAGCTTACATACGCGGATTTCCAGCTAACGCCGCCAACATGCCGCCTCGCTATTCTAATCCGCGGGTCCGACTGGTGCAGCATCGCCTGTAAAGTACCCTGCGTATCAGCGCCCAGATAGACCGAGACGAGTCGCGGCCGGAGTTCCAAAACCCATGTGGATTGCAAGACTACCATGATCTGAACATAGCCAAGGTCTTCGTCGAGTATCGATCAGAAGTACAATAAGCACCGGAGGTGAGCCAGGTGACCCTTACGTCCGACTCGCTCGTATCGACCAAGCTGAGACCCTCCCAGGCGCGCCCGAAGGTCGTCGCACGGCCACGATTGACGGAAAAACTGACACCGGATCCGGGGCGCAGACTGACGCTCGTCTCCGCCCCTGCCGGTTTCGGCAAGACTACGCTGCTGGTCGAATGGTCGAAGGATCGCACGTCCGGCGGCCGGCTCGCTGCCTGGGTGTCACTGGACGAAGGCGACAATGACCCTGTGCGCTTCCTCTCCTACCTGGTGGCTGCGCTGAGGACCGTCGATGAGGGCATCGGGGAGGGTGTTCTGGCCGCGCTTCGCTCGCCTGAGCCCCCGCGAATCGAGGCACTGGCGGGAGCCCTCATCAACGAGATGCACGCCCTTCCGGGCGCGCTTGATCTCATCCTCGACGACTACCATCTGATCGATTCCGAGAGCATCCACAGTATCATCTCCGTCCTATTGGAGCTCCTGCCGGAGGGCGTACACCTCGTTATCGCCAGCCGGGTCGATCCTCCCCTGCCGCTCTCCAGGCTGCGCGCGCGCAATCAGATGGTCGAGCTCGGGGCCGCCGACCTCGCCTTCGTCCCGGAGGAGGCCGCAGCTTTCTTGAGTGGAGTCATGGGGCTGGAGCTATCGGTCGAGGACGTTGCGACGCTAGAGGAGCGCACGGAAGGCTGGATCGCCGGGTTGCAGCTGGCGGCGCTCTCCATGCGAGACCGTATGGACCTCGCCGGCTTCATCGAGTCCTTCTCCGGAAGCCACCGCGACGTCCTGGACTTTTTGGCCGAGGAGGTCCTCGAACGCCAGCCCGAGCACGTGCGGGAATTCCTGCTCGAGACCTCGATCCTCGACAACCTTACCGGTTCACTGTGTGATGCCCTCACCGGCCACGACGATGGAGACGAAATGCTGGAGAGGCTGGAGAAGGAGAACCTTTTCGTCATTGCGCTCGACGACGAGCGGCGCTGGTACCGGTACCATCGCCTCTTTGCCGACTTCCTGCGTGGCCGGCTCGGACGGGAAAGCCCCGAGCGCGTGGGCGAACTGCACCTCAATGCTTCCGATTGGAACGAGCAGAACGGGGGATTATTCTCCGCCATCGAGCACGCGCTCTCCGCTGGCGACCACGAACGGGCGGCCCGGCTGATGGAGCTGGGTGTCGGACAGACATGGTATCGCGGCGAGGTGATAACGCTTTTGGGCTGGCTCGAGAAGCTACCCCAAGTGACGATGCGTCACTGGCCGCTATTGTTGATCTGGTACGCCGCTGCGCTCATGCTGGTCGGCCGTTTGGATGGCGTCGAAGACCTCCTGCGAGAAGCCGACCGCGCTCTGGGCGAAGGCCCCGGCGCGGAGCCGGGTTCGGGAGTGGACGGGGATGACCCCAAACATCTGCTGGCGATCGCCGCGGCCGTGTGGTCCTTGTACGACCGCCGTTTGGGGGATGCGCCCAAAGCCATCGAGCACGCGCGGCGCGCCCTCGCACTCCTGCCCGAGGACAACCTGGACCCGCGTCCCTTCGCCGCCATTGCTCTGGCGCAAGCCTACGAGGCCGCCGGGGACCGCGAGGCGGCGAGCGCGGCCTTCGCTGATGCCGGGGACTTGGGCCGGGCCGCCGGCCACGATTACGTCGCGCTGAGCGCCATGGCATCCGAAGCCCACCTGCATCTGGCGCGGGGCCGGCTCCGCGAGGCGGACAACGTTCTGCGACGCGCCCTCGCGTTCGTGGCCGAGCGGGGGGCCGAGCTGCTGCCGGCCGTCGGTAGCGTGCGAATCGGGATGGGAGAGCTCCTCTACGAATGGAACGATCTGGAGGCCGCGGCCCGCCACCTGACGGAGGGTGTGGAACTGGCCGCGCGAACGGGGGATGTCGAGATCCTCATTTGGGGATACGTCGCCCTCTCGGCAGTAAGGCAGGCGTGGGGCGACGCGGGGGGCGCCCTGGAGAAGGCGCGAGAAGCGGAACGGGTGGCCCGAAGTTCGGGCACCGAACAGGCGATCGTCGAGGCGGCGACCTGGAAGGCATTGCTGCATCTGGGGAAGGGGGCAAGTGGCGAACGGGCGGCCGCCGCCTTCGAGCAGGAATGGGCGGCGAGCCTGGGCGAACTCCGGTCACGTTTCCGGGAACCGGAGGACCCCATCCGGGCGCGACTGCTCGTGGTCCGAAATAGGTCCAACGAAGCGCTGCGGCTGCTGGCAGAGCTTCACGAGACGGCACAGACGGTACGCAGGAGGATAGAGGCGCTCGTGCTTCGAGCACTGGCCCTGCAAGCAAAAGGGGAGAAGGAGCGAGCCGTCGGCACCCTGGCGCAAGCACTTGTCCTGGCCGAGCCGGAGGGCTACGTCAGGACCTTCGTCGACGAGGGTCCTCCCATGGCAGAGCTCCTCTCTATGGCGCTCGAAGCCCGGCAGAGGGACCGCCTGGACCCGCCAGTCTCGGGGCCATACCTCAGGAAGCTCCTGGCGGCGGTGGAGCGGGACGCACCGGGCTCCTCGTCGCCGGGTGCTGGGCTTCCCGAACCCTTGAGCGAGCGCGAGCTCGAAGTTCTCCAGCTCATAGCCGCAGGCAAGAGTAACCGCCGGATCGCCACGGAGCTCTTCGTCAGTGTGGGCACCGTCAAAACCCATATCAACAACCTCTACCGCAAGCTCGATGCACACAGCCGCACGCAAGCTTTGGCAAGGGCCGGAGACCTGAACCTGCTCTAGCACACCCGTAGACTTGGTTCCCAAACACGTTACCGCGACGCTCGTCCGCCCCGAAGAGGTCGGCGAGATGGCAGATTCGCGCGCCAGGCTGTAACGACGCGGTAACGAGCATCTCTACCCCCTCAATCTACCTTTTGGCCGATCCCTCTCCACCCGGCTTCCCTGTACAAATGTGAGCATGGACCGAGATCAAGTCACGGAACAGAAAGGAGGGACGAAGGTGCACGGAGCGATGAGCATGGAGATCCTGGAGCGGCGCGACAGGAGTTGCTGCGCGAGGCGGAGTCGAACCGGCTTAAGAATGCCCACTAGAGCGGGGGAGGGGACGGCGTGACAGTACCGAAGAGCACGGATCGTGCGATTCTCGGGAATCCCATCCCGGACCGTCGCGTGCGGCGGGAGGATCGGGGCGGCGACTACTTCGCCGCCCCGCTAGGCTCGGCGACGAGCGGTCTCCTGCGGTTCACGAACGGCGCCCATCGGGTCGCCATCCGCGCCGATTTGCACCTGCGGGGCCTCTACCGCGCCCGCTTCGGGGACCGTATGCCAACAGTAGGGGTGCGGAGAGGTGTCGTGGCCATCGTGTACCCCCGGTTCCCGGCCGGCGACTGGCTCGACGACCGGTCGGAGCGTCTCGCGGAGGTGGAGCTCAACGCGTGCATACCCTGGGACGTCGAGATTCGCAGCGGCGCCTCGAGACTCGTGGCCGACCTGCGCGGGCTCCGGCTCGTATCGCTCGGCCTGGACGGTGGCGCCGGCCGCCTGGACGTGATGCTCCCCGCTCCCTCGGGCGACGTGGCCATGGTGATCCTCGGCGGCGCCAGCAATGTTACCATCCGCCGTCCTGAGGGCGTGGCCGCGCGCCTACACGTGGTCGGTGGTGTCACCAACCTGAGGTTCGACGACAGACACATCGGCGCCACAGGCTGCGAACTGGACCTGCAAAGCCGGGCCTACGAACACGCCACCGACCGCTACGACATCGCCGTTACTGGCGGCGCTAACAACGTGAACATCGCCGAACAGCGAACGGCAAGAGGCGGACGCTCGGGGGTGTCGGCGTGAGAAACGAACGCACACTGCAGGCCGGGAATTCGAGGCCAAGATTACGACGACCTTCACTACCGGACGCAAGAATCCGGCAAAGGAGAGCACTAGTGTTTCATCGAGGAGAAGTCTTGAGGAAATCGACATCGGTCTTGTCAGGCGAGGCAATAGTCGAGGCGCGCGACCTGGAGAAGATCTACGCGGCAGGGGGAGTGACGGTCCGAGCCCTGAGGGGCGTGGACCTCTCGATAGCCCGTGGCGAGATGGTCGCCGTCATGGGACCCTCAGGGTGCGGGAAGACGACGCTCCTGAACTGCCTCTCCGGCCTCGACGGGTTCGACACCCGTTTCAGAGCGGAGGAGATGGGCTTCATTTTCCAGACCTACAACCTGATCCCTGTCCTCTCCGCGGTCGAGAACGTCGAGCTGCCCCTCCTGGTGGCAGGCGTAAAACCCAAGGAGGCACGCCGGCGGGCGGCAGCGGCACTGGAGACGGTCGGAGTTCCCGAGCAGGCAAGAAAGCGCCCGAACGAGATGAGCGGCGGCCAGCAGCAGAGGGTGACTGTCGCCCGCTCGCTCGTCAATGACCCGACGATCGTCTGGGCAGACGAGCCAACCGGGGCGCTCGACTCCGAGACGAGCGCGCAGATAATGCAGCTGCTGGTGGAGCTCAACAGGCAGCAGGGTCAGACCTTTGTCCTCGTCACCCACGACATCTCCGTCGCCCGCCGCGCCCACCGCATTGTTCGCATGCGCGACGGCAGGATCGAGAACGACGAGCAGAACGGTGAAGGGGGCCAAGATGGCTGAGCTCTTCGGTATACCCACGGCGCAATTGACATCCGTACTCCTCGGGGTCCTCGCGGCGGGAACTTTGATCTTTGCCATGTTGGCGCTTCGCGACCCGACCTCCTTCAGGATGGCAATCCGCAACGTCCCCCGGCGCAAGGCGCAGACCGCCCTGATCGTCGTGGGCCTCATGCTGGCGACCATCCTCTTCTCGGCGGCGTTCACCACGGGTGACACCTTGACGAACTCCCTTCGCATCCAGGCGCTGGAAGGCGTCGGGCGGGTTGACGTCGTAGTCAGGGCCGAGCGGCCGGAATCGGGCGGCGGGGTGGCGTTCGGACCGGGCGCCGGAATATCGGCTGCTCCCGAGGCCAGGGAGGAGTACTTCGACCAAGATCTGGCAGGCGAGATCCGGGACAGTCTCTCCGGGGTCGGCAGCATCGATGGTGTTGCCCCACTTGCCAAAGAGTCCGGTCCCGTGACGGCAGCCAAGGCCAACCTCAGCGAGCCGCGGGTGGATGTGCTTGGCATGGACGCCGAGCACATGAAGGGCTTCGACGATCTCAGAACCGCTTCGGGAAAGACACTCTCCCTAAGCGATCTAGAGAAATACGAGGTCTACGTGAGCCAGGATACCGCCGATGGGCTCGGCATCGGTTTAGGAGACAAGATCGAGGCAACCCTGGTTCGTCCTCCCTCGGAGCCGCAAAGTCGACAGCGCCCCGGAGCGACACAGGCCCCCCTCGCAAGACAGGAGGCCGGAGATGGCCAGCGTCCTCCCTGGGGAGGGGGTGCCGGGCGTCCCACCGAGACCCCAGGAGAGCGAAAGCCTCCCGAGTTGGAGGTGGCCGGAGTCTACGAGAGCGGAGCCAACCCCGCCTCCAATACCTCGATGGTCATGCCGCTGGAGGAGCTGCAGAAGCTCGTAGGCGAGGAGCGCAAGGTCAACGAGGTCTTGATCTCGCACCGGGGTCAGGCGGTCGAGGGCGGCAGGTACACGGACAAGACCTTGGATGAGATAGAGTCCATCCTCTCCTCGAACGACCTCCAAGCCGATCCCGTGAAGAAGGACGCCGTGGAAGATGCGGATCGGCTTGGAGAACGTTTCTCGACCCTCTTCGTCCTCTTTGGGCAGTTCTCCGTGGCCGCCGGGATGCTCTTGATCTTCCTGATCTTCGTGATGCTCGCCGCCGAACGCAAGCACGAGCTCGGTATAGCGCGCGCGGTGGGGATGCAGCGTTCCCATCTTGTCCGCGCCTTCGCCTTCGAGGGGGCGCTCTACGCCCTGATCGCCAGCTCCTTGGGGAGCGTCGCCGGCGTCGGGGTAGGGTGGGTGATGGTCCGCTTCCTGGGGAAGGGCTTTGCCGGAGGGAGCGAAGACTTCAGGATCGTCTTCGCCACGAGCCCCCGGAACGTGATCCTCGCCTTCAGCATGGGCATGGTGGTCACGTTCGCCGTCGTCCTGCTCTCCTCCTGGCGCGTGAGCCGGCTGAACGTCGTGCGCGCCATCCGCGATATCCCCGAGCCGGACAGGCGAGGACGCACCGTCTGGGGAGTTCTCGTAGCCGTTATGGTGCCACTCGCGGGCGGCATAGCGTTCTGGCAGGGGCTGGCGACGGAGACGGTAGCCTTCTACCTCGGCGGCATCTCGTTGATGCTGATCGGATTGGCCCTCCTGGCCCGTGTCGTCGGGACGCCCGACAGGATCGCCTTCACAGCCTCAGGCCTGGTCCTACTGGCCCTGTGGTTGACCCCGGCCTCCATTACTACGCCCGCAGGGATGGCGCGAGGACCGGAGATGTTCTTCGTCTCCGGAATCTCGATCGTCGTGGCCGGGGTGTGGCTCGTGGTCTTCAACGCCGACGCGATCCTGTGGCTCGTGGTCACCCTCTTCGGGCGGATAAGGGGCTTGCCACCGGTCCTCAAGACCGCAGTGAAGTACCCGACCCAGAGCCTCTTCAGGACCGGGATGACGTTAGCGATGTTCATGCTGGTCGTCTTCACCCTGACGGCTATGAACTTCGTGCAGATTGCTATGGGCGCCGCCTTCGGAAATACCCAGGAAATCTCCGGCGGCTACGAGATTCAGGCCAACGCGGGCTACGCCGCCCCGATCCCAAAGCCGAGAAGCATCCTTGTGGAGGGCGTGGATAGGGGTTACTCGAAGAGCGTCGGCTACGGGTTCCAGGCGACCGCCAGAGGCTACGGCTCGGATCGCGAGGTATGGGAGGCGCTCGGAGCCGGGGATGCGGCCATCATCTCTGCCGACCTGGCTCCCGCGAGGAACGCTTCAACCTTCGGACCTGCGGTGAAGCCTCCCGTGAAGCTCAGTGGCTTCTACGCCGACGACGAGAGCCTGCCGGACGACCTCTACCTGCGTGCGGAAGACCCCGACACTGGCGAGACGAGGGAGCTGCGTGTGATCGGGGTCTTGGAGAGCTCGGCATCCTTCGCCGGGCAGATTGTGACCTCGCAGGAGACCCTCGAAGGTCTGGCCGGCCGCGCCGTCCCGCCCCAGACCTACTACTTGGATCTCGGTAGCGATGCGAACGCCGCGGCCACGGCCAAGACGCTGGAGAAGGATTTCGCCGAGAGCGGCCTCCAGACGCAGGTTACGGCGCAGGTCATCCGCGACACCGACGCTACGCGCAGGATCGTCTTTCTGCTGCTGCGGGGCTTCATGGGCCTCGGGCTCGTGGTAGGCATCTGCGCCCTTGGCGTCATAGCCGCCCGTTCGGTGGTGGAGAGGCGTCAGCAGAT
>JAJNDJ010000144.1 GCA_021156345.1 Rubrobacteraceae bacterium
CGATCTCCGCCAACTTCGGTCCTATCGAGGTGGGGGCGTCGGGCCAAGTGAAGCGCGGAACCTGCAATCCTATGCGCACGGCGAGACCCTCCGTTCTGTGTAGAGATGGGTCTATTGCTAGCCCGCCTATCATACCCCCAAATAGGGGAGTTTTACGCGCCTCCGTGTCGATATATAACTGCCAACATCCAGTTGACCTGGATATCCACGCTCTGATATCCGAGGGTGTCGAGGACCTGGAGCTGGTTAGGCCTGAGGTTTGGCGAGCGACTCGGATCTCTGCCGCCTGCCCGCCGAACTCAAAGCGGTTGGCGCTACTACACCTCCGAGGATTTAGATCGGCTGCGGCGACTCGGTGTCGGTGAGCGAAAGCGTCGTCTGGAGAGTGGCGATGACTAGCCCCCGTATCACCTATACGCCGCACCCCGACGCCACACCTGAGGCGGAGCTGTGCGCGCTCGCCGCCATCTATACGTTAGTACTTTCCAATTCGCAAGCAAAGAGAGGAGGCACACATGACCTGACGAGGTGGACCAGCGAGGGGTTCGTGTTGGTCGTTAGGATGGCTTCGGTTAGCTCGAAAAGCGCGTCCGCACGCCGCCCGAAGCATCCATGGACCCGCGAGCGGAAGGCGGAGAGCCCAACTGCCGGATCTCGAAGTCTGGGGCCTTCATCCCCGCCGTGGCCGTCGGAGATCAAGACCACATTGTGGCCCCGCTACTTCTGGGCAATCTGAATCAGGTTTCCGCATGTGTCACCAAACACCGCCGTCGTGACATCGCCGAACGTGGTCGGAGGCTGTGTGAATTTGACGCCAAGACCTTCGAGGCGGGCGTGTTCGGCCTTGACATCTTCAAAACGGAATGCCGTCCTCGACAAGTGCCTGCTTGAACACTTTGACGGCAGGGTGGCCGCTCGGTTCCAGTAACAGTTCGACTCCATCCGGCTCCTCCGGTGAAACAACCGTCAGCCAGCGATCTTCGCCTAACGGTATGTCCGTCTTTTTCTGGAACCCCAAGACCTCGGTGTAGAAGCTCAAAGCCTTCTCTTGATCTTCGACGAACACACTGGTCACGACAATTCGCATTCGACTTCTCCTTTCCGCCTGTGCTTGTTCAACCACTCGCTGAGCCAAGGCAAGTGTGCCGACAGTTTGCTGGAATGCAACTTCGTGCGGCCCTCCCAACGAACGTCCACGAGATCGGCGTTTTCCAGCACCGTCAGGTGCTTGGAGATCGCCTGCCTTGTGAGGTTCATGCCGTGGCCTTCCACAAGGCGAACGCAAATCTCGAACAACGGCTGGTCGTCTCGTTTCGCCAATTCGTCCAGAATTAGACGTCTGGTCGAATCGGCCAAAGCGTGAAACATCGCATCAAGGTTCCTGTCGTCGCTGACTGCCATGGTCCTTCATATTATGCAACCATGTGGTTGCATGTCAAGTCCGCTTCCACCGCGACCCCGGGTCTACCCCTCCAGTTAGTTTGCGGTCCCAAAACCCCTGAATGTCTAGGGTGCAGGAGTTTCGTGGCGCTTGCAAGCAGCAGTTGAAAGGCTAGACTGTTTTGCCCGAGGTGAGAAACGCATGAAGGCCCGTGAAAACGGGCGCGCCGGTAGATCGCTTCAAACGAAGTCCCGCGCCTCCTGAAAGAGTTCCAGATGCTCCTCAACCTCCTCAACCGGCTGGAAAAACATCCACTCCCTCATCTTTGGTTTGCCGTGGGGCCTGAAGGGCGCCCTCAGCGTAGGTGAGGCGCTCGTTGTTGCCCTTGCCGGAGGTTTCGTCAGCTATTGCTGACGAGTTTAGTTAAATTGGAAGCTTAGAGCTAGCGTCAATAGGCTGGCAACTCTTAGAGTGATCCAAGAGCCTTCTTTTCGCTCCTTGATATAGATGCTACTCGCCTATTGGCGCAGCCTCTTATTCACACCAGGGCCCCGATGAGGTGTTCTCGGAAGTGCGCGACCTGTGTTCTATGATGATGGGGCATAGTGACAATAAGGAGGTGTGTAGTGCGCAACGTGCGCGAGGGGATCTTAAAGGGGTGTCTGAGCTGCATCGCCTTCGGAGAAGGACACCAATGGGCGTTTCGCTAGAGATGTCACAGCCTTCCTTTTGCGACCGGGCGCCCAGCGCCACGCTGAGATCATAAGGAATACGACCAACTAGCCCTCTATGTGCCTTTACTCACCAAGTTGTCTAGAAGAAGGCGCGTTCTCAAGAGCTCAGGATGTATAGGAAGGAGGAACAGAAGATGGAGGAGGAGCAAAGCGTCCTGCGATGGGGCGGTCTGGCCGGTATCCTGGGTGGCATCATCTTCATCCTCGTCTTCGTTGTGGTGATCGCGTTCGTGGGAGCGGATCCTGCCCAACCCGAGGGAGAGGTCATGAGGTTCCCCGACATAAGAGCGGCGCGCACGGTAGAGGATAGCCTCTACCTTATGGTCCTCATCTTGTGGGTCGCACACTTCCTCGCCTTGTATCGTGCTCTGCGGGAGACGAGCCTCGCTCCTGCTTTCTTCGGGAGCGTAATTGGCATTGTGGGTCTCGGCGTGCTGGGTGCAGGAGCTCTCCCGCATGTCGCTAGCGTCGCTATCTCCGAGCTCTATCATGCTCCTGGGGCGACACCAGAGGATCGGGCGACACTCGTCCTCTTGTGGCAGGCGACCCAGGGCATATTCGATGCGTTGTTCGGCGCAGGGCTCCTCCTCGTGCCTATAGGTTTCGTTGCCCTCGGGGTGGCTATGCTCAGGAGCCCGGCCTTCGGCAAGGGCTTTGGCGGGGTGAGCGTGGTGCTCGGGGTGGCTGGGGTCGTAGCGGCATCTGTTCTGCTTGTCGATCCACTCTCACCAAGCGCCTTTGTCGGCGTTCTCTCACTCATCATCTTCCATCTGGTCTTGGGATGGAAGATATACAGTCTGTCGAGAGCCCCATAGGAATCTTGAAGATAGAAGTGTAGGCGGACGCGCTTAAGGCAATAAAGGAAGGAAGTAAACGGCAGTCATGCAAGCCATCATTCAAGACAACTACGGCTCGGCTGAAGTGCTCGAGCTTCGCGACGTCGAGAAACCGCGGCCCGGGGACGACGAGCTGCTCATCCGCGTTCATGCTGCGGGCCTCGACCCAGGAGTGTGGCATCTGATGACGGGCCTACCATATCTGGTCCGCGTAATGGGCTTTGGCTTGCGTAAGCCCAAGATCCGCATTCGTGGCACGGACGTCGCAGGGACCGTCGAGGCGGCCGGGAGAAACGTCACCCAGCTCAAGGAGGGTGATCCAGTGTACGGGACCTGCGATGGCTCCTTTGCGGAGTACGCCTGCGCCAAGGCGGAGCGCTTGGCTCCCAAACCGGCGAACCTCAGCTTCGAGCAGGCAGCAGCCGTGCCGGTCTCCGGCATGACCGCCCTGAGCGGCCTGCGCGACGCGGGCAATCTCCAGTCCGGGCAGAGGGTCCTCATAATCGGTGCGGCGGGCGGCGTGGGGACGTACGCAGTGCAGCTGGCCAAGGCGTTCGGAGCGACGGTAACGGGCGTGTGCAGCACGTCGAAAGCGGAGTTAGTGCGGACGATTGGCGCCGACGAGGTCATCGACTACACCCAAGTGGACTTCACCGAAGGCACGCGCCAATTCGACCTGATCCTGGATACTGCGGGACGTAGGCCCTTGGGGCACCTGCGCAGGGCCCTCACGCCGCAAGGCACTCTCGTCATCGTGGGCGGCGAAGGCGGAGACCGCTGGCTAGGCGGCTTTCAACGCCAGATCTTTGCCCCCGTGCGCGCGCTCTTCACGGAGCAGAAGATGCTTGGCCTCATCTCCAAGGAGCGCCAGCAGGACCTCTTGACGCTCAAGGATCTGATAGAAGCAGGCAAGCTCACGCCCGTCATCGACAGGACCTATCCGCTGAGGGAGGCACCTCAGGCCATACGCTACCTCGAGCAAGGCCACGCGCGCGGCAAGGTCGTGCTCACCATCTCAGAATAGAGGAGCCTTATACCCCGCGCTGTACTACGCCCCGTTGGTCCCCCTGACGGTGCCCGCCGCCCTGGCAGCCCTGGCCGTGGGGTGGCGCTTCGGGCGGGCGGTGCGCGGCAGGATTCTCGGCGGCGCCGCCCTCTCGGTGAGCGCCGCGCTGCTTGGCGCCTACATCATCACCCAGCTCAACTTCCCCCTGTTCTACGAGCCGGGCACGGGCGTGGCCCAACTGGAGGTCATGCTCCGGCGTTGGCTTGGCTAAGCGTCTTGGTGGTAGCGGTGGGAACGATCATGTCGGCTTTCTCTCCTGGACCGATCCTTGGCCTTAATGTCCCCAACCCCCTCGGGATAGAGGGCTTGCCGAACGCCTATGAGCAGCTCCAGGCGCTCATGTTCACCCTAATCCTTATACGTGCCGTCACCGGTCAGGAGTCGCAGCTTGCGGTCGTAGCCTCCACACTGGCCATCGCTGCCCTGTTCAACCCATTACGACCTCGCCTACAGTCGTTCGTGGATAGGCGCTTCTACAGGAGGAAGTACGATGCGGCCAAGACGCTCGAAGCCTTCTCTGCCAAACTCAGGGACGAGACGGATCTGGACGCCCTGAGCGGCGATCTGGTGGGTGTGGTGAGGGAGAGGATGCAGCCAACCCACGCCTCTTTGTGATTGCGACCCGATACGCCCCCAATTGGCGAGCAGGCAGAGTAGCCGCCCTATTCGCGAGGCCCAAGTAAGAACTCCTCGCTCGACCACTGGGTATGTTCGTGAAAACAGGAGCATGAAGAGTGCTATTCTACCAACAGACAGTCAACTAATGGGATAGTTATTGAGTTGGTCGCTAATCTT
>JAJNDJ010000145.1 GCA_021156345.1 Rubrobacteraceae bacterium
TCCGAGAACTCCGTAAAGCGGAAGTCCAAAGTCGAGATGCACGGACTTCCGAAGATTCATCTACTCAATGAGTAACCGATGTATTCCTGTGACCGTAATATAGTTCCTGGCCAAACTCGGGTTGCTGTAACGTAGGCTCAAACGAGTTCTGCCGGACTTACGTTTTACCTGCAAATCGCAATAAAATAGGGAGCCGACGAACGGACTGGAACCGCTTTCCTGCTCATGAGGAGTTAGGTTTGTACCACTGTGCCTAAGCCGAAAAGTCGTCTATATACAGGGAAAAGTGTTCGCAGCGTATCGTGGTGATACGCTAAATTACGCCCAGGTTAGTGTAAGGTAGTTAGCGACGGGGATCGTCCCCTTGACCTTCGGAGCTACAATTCGAGTTCAGGCTGTTACCCCACCCGAAGCCAACCCTTAGAGCCGCCTTTGGGTTGCTCGCATTGCACACGAAGTTCACGGAATGCCTCTACCACACAGTTTGGTGAATAGTGTGGGACGTTTACGCGGCGGTCCCTTTCGAATAAGGCGCACGCCTTCGATAAATCAGCGAGTCCACAATAGCAAGCAGGATCACGATAAGGGCCGCCGTGCCTAACAGCGCGAGCGCCGGTAGTGCGAAGCCCACCGGCACGAGCGCAGCCAGGGCGACGACCGCCAGCAAGCGGGACCAGAGCACCCGACCGGAGACGGCCCAAAGGAAGAGGCCGTTCCCGGCCACGAACAACGCCGCGCCGCCGAGGGTTAGTGATACGGAGGCGAACGTGCCGGGGTCACCGGGATGGGCGACCGTGAGCTCGTCAGCGGCCGCTACGGCGATGATGCCCGCAATCATGGGCAGATGAAAATACGTGTACGCCGAGCGGGCAAGTCTGCCAGGGTCTTCTGAGTGGGCGATTGTCTCGCTGGCGTCGTAGGCGCTGCGAGCGAAGTAGATCCACCACAGCGCCCCGCTACCGAGGAAGGCGACCCCGAATGCGGCTACGGCAGCGGCTGAAAACTCTGCCTCGCCGAAGGTCGTGCCGGTAACCAGGATGGACTCGCCCAGGGCGATGATGACGAACAGCTGGCACCTCTCGGCGAAGTGTGCCCCCTCGATGGTCCACTCCTGCGTGTGCGAGCGTCCCAGCCACGGCGTCCGGTAGCGGGCCGCAGGACCTGAGTAGTCCACGCCCAGGGCGAGCAGCCAAACCACGTAGCGCGCCTCGCCTTCGACTAGGCCCCCCGCCACCCACAACACCCCGGACGCCGCAAACCACGCGAGTATCCTGCGGAAGTCACCACTGAGCGGATGGGAAGCGCCCAAGGCGAGGACCGCGAAGACGGTGCGCCCCACCTGTATCGCGACGTAGGCCAGGGCGAACATCAGCCCCCGCTCGCCGAAGGCCTCTGGTATCGCCACCGACATCACCAGGCTCGCAAGCATCACGGCGCCTAGCATCAGGCGTACCGGAAGCGCGTCTGGGTCGAACCAGTTCGTGAACCAGGTCGTGTACTGCCACGCCCACCACACCACCAACAATAAAAAGAGAGTCTCCAACGCCCCACCAACGGTGGGGTGGTCCAGGAGCAGGTGGGAGAGCTGGGTTATGGCGAAGACGTAGACGAGATCGAAGAACAGCTCCAAGGGGGTAACGCGCTGCTCACCTGCGTCCCGCGCACGCAGCACCCCCGCATGATCCGGCCTGTCCACCGCTGATGCCTCCTGAGTATATCGTCACCGAACGACCGGCCGTATTCTCGCACCGACGGTCGGCTCTTCGTACCGCCCAAACGGTCAGGTTTTTCAAACCGCCGTCCTTGGAAGGGGTTAGCTCCGGAAGAACACTCCTTCTACGAGGTTGGGTGAAAAAATCCGCTCTCTAGGAAAGCGGCGCACCGGGAGAGCGAAGAACCCCAAGCTGCAGCGTGGTGGCAGATCCTCGCGCGTCACCCAGTGCTCGACCAGCTTTTGCTCGGCGACTTGGACCCAGTGCCTCTGGCAAGCGCGAAACGCTCGCCCGTCGGCGGTATCACGCTGTTTAGAGCCCCGAGGTTCGTCTCCTCGGAGAGGAGCCGGATGGCTAGGGTATACCCCTCAGCTATCATCGCTTCAACGGTCATGAGCAGGTCGGGGAACTACTCCAGCAACCACTCGGCGATCAGCGAGCATGTCCTGGGGTCCGTTCACTCTTCGTGGGGCCTCCTACGGCTGGGTGGTGCCAAGAAGCGCCAGGCACCGGACCATGGCCCGTCGCTGTTCTGAGTATTCTGCTTACTTAAGCCAACCTTCGAGAGAGCCGACGAGCGGACTCGAACGGCTTTCCTGCTCCAGCTACGAGTGATAATTCATGCGTTGTAGGGACTTGCAGGAGCTTGCAAATGCCCCTCATCTAAGGGGATTTCTTTGCTGTGCCTTGCTGCGTGTTGCACCGTATTGCGTTCCCGGTGTCAATAGAGGCATAGTGACTTTACGATCCTGCTCGCTCGCGGAGACGCACCCGAAGTACGTCCAGCACCTCGCCAGGCTCGCTAACATCCAACCTACCCTGGATCGCTACTCCCAGTGCATGCTCTCGATGGGCCACAACACCACCGACGGGGTGGGCGAGGTGTTGGGCTAGGCGACGTACTCTGGCCCTTCGCTTCCCCTGGGTGGTGAGTCGGGGCGCAGCCACAGCGAGACGTGGGCAGGCTGCATTGTCTCCCTGACCACTCCCACCAGATCGTCGCTCAAGGCATCGAGGTCCGTCTCCTCTCTGAGCTTGGCAGAGAAGGTCTCTAGCGTCTTTGTGACATCGTACTTCCTGCGATAGAAGCGCCTATCTATGAAGGACTGGATACGGCGTCTCAGCGGGTTGAACAGGGCGGCGATCACGAGGGTAGAGGCGACCACCGCAAGGGTGGACTTCCCGCCGGTAAGGACGACGAAGAGCCGCTGCAACACAACGATCCCGCCGAAGTAGACCGCCGCTAGTATTGCGGTGAGCGCTCCATAGACAAGCGTGCGGTTTATGAGGAGGTCTATGTTGTAGAGGCGGTACTTCAGGATGGCGACGCCGATGGCTACCCACAGGCTCCCGAAGAAGATTGCGCTGAGGATGGGGCTAATGGGGTCGAGGGCCTCCCCGAAGATGGAGTCCACGAGGAGGTAGGCCGCGATGATTGCGGCGGCGTAGGCAACCCATTTGATCTGCTGACGCTCCTCCCTCCGCGAGCGGCGGAAGCGTAACACCAGCGAAACCAGCGAAACCAAGCTGGTAAGGACAAACAACATCCAAGCGCTCACCCGGCCCACGCCAGGAACTATCTCCCCGGCGGCCCCTTCATGCCCCAGCGGGTTCTCCACAGACGGGAAAGTAATCAGCGGGCCGGGCAAAACCGCATAACCAACCGGGAGCACAACGTACACCAATACGGCGAAGACAGCGACGGGCCGCCAGCGGCGTGAGGGCAGCCTCCCCGTAGGGAACAGCAAGAGGAAGAATGGTAGGAGGCCGAGGGCCAACATCGGCACCCAATTCGACACCCAGGCCGTCACCAAGCCGCCGGGGAGGGAGTTCGGCTCGGCCAGCAGGGCATACGTGGCATAGCCGTCCGCGAAGTAGTCCATGGCGTTCGCAACGGCCGCCGCGCAAACTATCCACCCTATCAGGTTGTCGGGACGCCGGGAGGCGATGAGACCGCCGAGGATCGGCAACGCAAAATCGACGGTGATCTGTACCGCGGTTCCCCATAAGCTTCCAAGCTCAGAGGGAAGCGCAGCGGAGCCAGAAAGTAATAGGAGCGCGAGGGCAAGCGCCATCAGCGCAACCGACACTGCGCACAGTGACCAAGCGATCCATGCGGCGGTGCGGGTGCTCATCGCACCGACTCCTCGACCCTGTTCCCTTGTCCCTTCTGTCACGGCACCACTCTACAGCACTACCGTCTTCTAATCGTTACGGCAACCATAACGAGGCAGCAAATTGAGAATCAATCTCACCCCCGTTCGCCGTCGGCGGTCCCGGCACCCGTTTTCCCGGCCGTGGTCTTGCTCCGAGCCAACGCCCCGGTTTCGGCGGGGCGCGTTTGCGTCCCTCGACCGGCACGTCTAACCACACCACAGAAGGACAGCCACCAGGGTGCGATAATAATACGGCGCTTCGCCAAGTAGCAAAGATTACATCAGGAGGTCAAGCGACTCGATACACTGCTTGTCTCGTACGTACCCCCGCGTGGCGGGGACCGCCTGTCCATCTGAGGCGCGCCCGTTCGTCGTATTGGTGCGTTGGGATCCACGTTAGGAGGAACCGTGCGGTACATGTTGATGATCTGCGACGACGAGTCCGGTCGGGCCGACCCGGAAAAGATCGAGGCCGATCCAAGGTTCCGGGCCTGGAGCGAGGAGATGGGCCGTCGGTATGGGGTGCTGCGAGGCGGCGCTCGCCTCAGGCCGAGCGGCGACGCCACGACGGTGCGGGTGCGCGACGGGGAGGTGCTGCTCTCCGACGGCCCCTTCGCCGAGTCCAAGGAACAGATGGGCGGCTTCGACCTGATCGAGTGCGCGGACCTCGACGAGGCCATCGAGGTGGCCTCCAAGCACCCGGTCGCGGAGTTCGGGGTGAGTGGGGCCGCATCGTCGCGACCCTGATCCGGACGACCGGCGACTGGGACCTGGCCGAGGAGTGCGCCCAGGACGCCTTCGCGCGGGCGCTCGAGACCTGGCCTCGTGACGGCGTCCCCCGCCGCCCCGGCGCCTGGCTGACCACCACGGCGCGCAACCGGGCAATGGACAGGCTTAGGCGCAGGTCGACGGGGAGAGACAAGCTCCAAGAGGCGCTACCGCTGGAGGCCAGGGTTGCGCTCACGCTCAGGACACTGGCCGGACTCACCACCTCAGAGATCGCCCGCGCATTCCTGGTCTCGGAGCCGACAATGGCCAAGCGCCTGGTGCGGGCCAAGCGCAAGATCCGCAACGCCGGCATCCCCTACCGGGTACCCCCCGCCCACCTGCTGCCGGAACGCACGGGAGGGGTCCTTGCCGTCCTCTACCTGCTCTTCAACGAGGGCTACTCGGCCAGCGCGGGCGCCGACCTGGTAAGGGAGCGTTTGAGCGCCGAGGCCATCCGCCTGGCCCGCGCCCTCGCCCAACTGATGCCCGACGAGCCCGAGGCGCTGGGGCTGCTCGCGCTCATGCTCCTCCACGACGCCCGCCGTAGCGCCCGCGTCGACCGCGAGGGCGATCTCGTTCCCCTGGAGGAACAGGACCGCTCGCTATGGGACAGGGACGTCATCTCCGAGGGGGTGGATGTGCTCGACGCAGCGCTGCGGCTGGGCAGGCCGGGGCCGTACCAGGTGCAGGCGGTCATCGCCGCCCACCACGCCACAGCCGCCGAGGCCTCCGCCACCGACTGGGCCCAGATCGCCGCCCTCTACGGCGAGCTCGCCCGGCTGGTGCCCTCCCCGGTGGTGGAGCTGAACCGGGCGGTGGCCGTGGCGATGGCCGCGGGCCCCGCGGAAGGGCTGGCGATGGTCGAAGAGTTGGAAGCATCCGGGGTCCTGGCCGGCTACCGTCTGCTGCCCGCCACGCGAGCCGACCTTCTCCGCCGCCTCGGCCGCCGCGATGAGGCGGCCGCCGCCTACCGCCGGGCGCTCGGGCTTGCGGCTACGGACGCCGAGCGCCGGTACCTCGCCCGCAGGCTGGCGGAGACCACCGGCAACCCCTGACATCGCGCCGACGGGCAGCTTTCGTTTCGCGTGACGGTCCTGCGGCTTTGCATAGGCGAGCGCGCCAGGAAGTTCCT
>JAJNDJ010000146.1 GCA_021156345.1 Rubrobacteraceae bacterium
CCACATCTTCGCAGCACTCAACTCCTGGCTTGGAGGACGTCCGCTTGGGACTGACCTGGAGCTCGGGCTCGCCGCGCGTACGGCACTTTCGGACTACGACCCGATGACCGTGGGTGCCGTTCTCGAAGCTGTGGGGGCACTGGGAAGGGCGACAGAGCGCGGGGTCTTCATCCAGGGCGCCTCGGCCCTCCTCAGCCGCCTGGACGACCTCGACCCGGCCAGCCTCTCGGCCGTGATCGAGGTCTTCGAACGCCGGCGCTGGCTGCTGCGTCTGATGGGGGACGCCCTCCGTCGCTCCGTTTCTAGCAGCGGGGTCGTCGTCTCCATCGGTACGGAGAGCGGCTTTTTGAACCTGACGGGTACGAGTCTCGTGGCCTCGGCCTACAGCCGCCGTGAGCAGCCATACGGGGTTGTCAGCCTGATCGGCCCCAAGCGCATGGACTACGACGCAGCTATAACGACCGTACGCTCGGCCGCGGAGGCCCTGACCAACTGTCTGGACGCCAGGTTCTAGTTGGCAACCAAGCGCGATTATTACGAGATTCTGGGCGTGTCCAGGGAAGCTTCGGACGCAGAGATTAAGAAATCTTACCGTCGCCTCGCCCGCTCCCACCACCCCGACGCGAACCCAGGCGACCACGAAGCCGAAGAACGCTTCAAGGAGCTTACGGAGGCCTACGAGGTACTCTCGAACCCGGAAGCCAGACGCGCCTACGATACATACGGCCACCAAGTACCGCGCGGCGCAGGAGCCGCAGGTTACCCCGGCGCGGGAGACCCGTTCGGAGGCTTCCAGGACATCTTCGAGGCTTTCTTCGGCGACCGCTCTTTCGGCGGCTCCTTCTTCGGTACCTCCACCTTCTTCGGTACTTCCACCGCGCAGGGCCCGAGTCGCGGTAGTGACGCTGAGGTCGAAGTAGAGGTCTCCCTACACGAGGCCGCTTTCGGGGCTGACCGTGAAATCAACGTTCAGGTGGTCAGGAACTGTGGTATCTGCGACGGTATCGGGGGGACGGAGTCGCACATCTGTCCCACCTGCAACGGCGCCGGCTCAGTAAGGACGGTGCGCGAGAGCATCCTCGGGCAGATGGTTTCCACGCGGGCGTGCTCGACTTGTGGCGGACGTGGCCGCGTCATCGATGTCGTATGCGACAACTGTCGTGGCAGTGGGAGGATCTCCGAGGTTGAGGCCAGACGACTGCGGGTGCCCGAGGGCATCGAGAGCGGCATGAGGCTGCGCGTCTCAGGCGGGGGACACGCAGGAGATCCAGGCGCTCCCCCAGGGGACCTCTACGTGAGAATCAACGTCAAAGAAGATCAGGAGCTCATGCGAGACGGGGAGGACTTGATCCACCGCATGAGGATCAGCTTCGTCGATGCGGCGCTGGGGGCCGAGGTGGATGTACCAACGCTCGAAGGGCCGAAACAGGTGAGGGTGGATCCAGGTACCCAGCCAGGCGCGACGCTGACGCTCAGGGGCGATGGGATGCCGCGGTTGCGACGGCGTGGGCGCGGGGACCTCAAGGTCGTCGTCGATGTCATGGTACCGACGCGTCTTACGGCGGAGCAGCGGGATTTGCTCGAGAGATTCGAGGCTACCAGCGGTGAAGAGACCTACAACGGTGGGGGAGGCTCCTTCTTCGACCGTCTCAGGGGAGTCTTTCGGTAGGAGGCTTCGTTACGCGCACGCCCATAACCCGTATTTTCGTCGACTCCGAATTGGAGCCAGGAGGGGTGGTGAAGCTGCCACCGGACGAGGCCAAGCACGTCCACAACGTGCTACGTGGCGGGAACGGGGATTATATAGAAGTCGTGGACGGTGTAGGAAGGCTCCTTGCTGCCAGGTTGCGTGGTGGGAGAGAGGCTGTCGTCACAGAGGAGTTGGCGGCGCACGGTGGTGCCGGCGTCGAGATCTCACTCTATCAGGCGGTGCCCAAGGGTGGAAGGATGGACCTCGTTGTCGAGAAGGCTACGGAGGTGGGCGCCACGCGAATAGTGCCGCTGTTGGCCGAGCGTGGTGTCGTGAACCCGCGCGAGGGGAAGATCGGGCGTTGGCGGAGGGTGGCCGAGGCGGCGGCGCGCCAGGCTCTGAGGCTCAGCGTGCCCGAAGTGGCCGAACCCGTACGATTCGAAGACGCCGCCTCGGAGGTGGGAGAGACCGGTGTCCTCCTCCACAATGCTCCTGACCTCGAGCCTATCGAGGCCGTAGTCGGGGCTTCCGTCAGCCTTTTTGTGGGCCCGGAGGGTGGATGGAGCGAGGGCGAGTTGCAGCTCGCCGAGGAGGCTGGCATCACTTTCGGAGGGTTGGGACCGTACAGACTCCGCAGCGAGACCGCCGGCATCATCGCGGTGGCGCGTACGCTGGCCGCGTTGGAGAGCAGGGTAGAACGTTGGAGGAGGTGGCCGTGAGCGAGGCCGACTGCATATTCTGTAGAATAGTGCGAGGGGAGTTAGATGCAGAGGTGGTTCACGACGAGGACGATGTGCTGGCCTTCGAAGACATAAATAGCAAGGCACCCGTCCACGTTCTCGTCGTCCCCAGGCAGCATGTTGCGAACCTGGAGGAGATCGGGGCCCTGCCCGACACCGTAGTCAAGCGGCTCTTCGAAGTGGCGAGCACCGTCGCCGAGAAGCTTGGCGTAGGAGATGGGGGGTACGCCGTCATAATCAACAACGGCCGCGACGCGGGGCAGGAAGTCTTCCACCTCCACCTGCACGTCATGGGCGGCAGGAAAATGGGAATGCCGTGACCGTAAGCGACCGCATTCAGAGCGACACCAAGGCCGCCATGAAGCAACGCGACAGGACCCGTGTCGGCGCCTTGCGTATGCTCGGCGCAGCGCTCAAGAACGCCGAGATAGAGGCGGGGAGGCCGCTTACCGAGCAGGAAGAGCAGACCATACTCAGGCGCCAGCTCAAGCAGCGCGACGAGTCGGCAGAAGCGTTCCGCAAAGCCGGACGAGAGGAGCGGGCGGCATCCGAGTCGGCCGAAGCCGAGATCGTCCGCGCGTATCTTCCCGAACCCCTCTCACAGGATGAGCTCCAAGCGATAGTCGACAGGGCCGTCAATGAGACAGGAGCAAAAGGCATGAAGGACATGGGCGCCGTCATGAACCGCGCCATGGAGCTCTCCGAAGGCCGCGCCGAAGGCCGCACCCTCTCCACGATAGTCCGCACCAGACTACAATGAACGCAACAGGTTCCAGGTATCGGAAAGCTGAAATGCTGACGAGCGGAGGCCGAAGGGAGGCCACACGGAAACCACAACCGGCAGCCAGGTAGAAGTCAAACTCGTCATACCGCCAGGCAGGACGCTCCAGGTATTCGGAGACCGTGACTCCGTCCTGAGGCGGGTCGAGGAGCTCGTCGAGTGTGAGGTCGTCGTGCGGGGGAATGAGATCGTCCTGCGCGGTACCGAGGGTGCCGTGGAGAGGGCCGAGGCCGTCTTCGATGGCCTCGTCGGGCTCGCTGAAGAGGGGCACCATCCCACCCCGGAGACTGGCGAGCGCCTCTACAAGATGGCCGACGGCGGCGGCGGGCGGGAGGTGCTGGGGGATGTGATCCTCACGCACCGGGGGCGCCGGGTCGCGCCCAAGACCCGCAACCAGAAGGCGTATACAGATGCCATTCGCCAGCATCAGGTTGTCTTCGGTATCGGGCCGGCGGGCACAGGCAAGACGTACCTGGCCGTGGCCCTGGCCGTCGAGGCTCTGAAAGGAGGCGAGGTGTCCAGGATCATACTG
Organism: Rubrobacteraceae bacterium; assembly: GCA_021156345.1. Next base: position 3,744 of record JAJNDJ010000146.1, read on the forward strand.
ACCAGGCCTGCTGTCGAGGCCGGCGAGTCGCTCGGGTACCTGCCAGGCGACGTGATGGCCAAGGTAGATCCCTACTTCAGGCCACTCTACGACGCGCTCTACGAGATGGTCGATCCGGCGAAGTTCCAGGCGCACCTGGAGCGCGGTATAATCGAGATAGCACCCCTGGCATTCATGAGGGGCCGTACCCTTAACGACGCATTCATCATCCTGGACGAGGCGCAAAATACCACCCCCCAGCAGATGAAGATGTTCCTCACGCGCCTCGGCTTCGGCTCCAAGATGGTCATCACGGGCGACATAACTCAGGTGGATCTCCCAAGAGCCCGCATAAGCGGCCTGCAGGACGCTAAGAACATGCTCACCGGCGTAGAAGGCGTATCATTCGTAGTACTGAGGCGCGACGACATCGTGCGCAGCGACCTCGTTATGCGTATAGTCGATGCCTACGAAGGGGCAGGCGAGGGCGACAGAGCCTAGGCCTCAGGGCCGGGAGCGACCATGAAAATCGGGAAGAGAAGCCTCAAGAAACAACCGGGCAGGCGTGTCGATGAACTCCACCGCTCGCCGACACGCTTCGAGCTCTTCAGGGCCTGGATCGAGAGGATCCCGAAGATCAAACTCTACATCGGGCTTACCGGCTTGACCTGGCTCTCTTTGACGGCGCTCATAGGTATAGGACCCAGGCCCCTGATCGAACGTGTCATCTCCCAGGGGATCATAGACCCGAGAGATCGGACGCGGCTCGAGTCGCTCGACCTGCTCCAGCAGTCGGATCCGTGGATGGCTCTGGTCGGGGTCGGCATCGTCGTCGCCGCCGAGATGTGGATCGCCTGGTACTTCCTGGAGCGCTTCGGGGAACGCATACTCAAGACGAACTCGGCGATAAGGCT
>JAJNDJ010000147.1 GCA_021156345.1 Rubrobacteraceae bacterium
GAACCCCCAGATGAAGACGGGTATCACGTAGCGCAGCGGCTCCCGCTCGTAGAGGTCTATCGCCCGGATAAAGAGGAGGTAGATCACGGCTTGCAGGATGCCGAGCGAGATCAGTGGTCCGCTAAGGCTCACGAGGCTGGCCTTCCGGAGTATGACATAGACCGCAGTATACCCGCTCCTGATAAAATACCTCTGTCCTTACCGGAAGGAGAGGCTTGGACAGGGACCTACGAGACCGCGACTCTATACTGGCGGGCCTACGTCACCTGACCCACGGGGTCTACGTGATGGGAACCCGGCGTGGTCGCCAGTCCAACGCCATGACGGCATCGTGGGTGATGCAGACCTCCGAACGTCCCCCATGCCTGGCTGTCGCCGTCAGAAGCGACCGTTACACACACGACATCACCCTGGAGAGCCAAACCTTCGCCCTCAGCGTCCTGCGCGACGATCAGGTAGACGTCGCGACCCACTTCGCGGATACGAGCGGCGAGTACCACGACAAGCTCCAGGGCATCCCCTACGGCCTTACGCCGGGAGGCTCGCCCTTCCTCCTCGACTGCCTGGCCTACCTTGACTGCAAAGTTATAGACAGGGCCCGCGCGGGCGACCACACCGTAGTCGTCGGCGAGGTCACGGCCAGCGACATCCTGGACGAGAGCTACCCCCTGATCTACGACCCCGCCGAGTACGAAGAGGCTCTCAGGTAGTAGGCCTCGAAGCGGCGTAAGATCCAACAGCTCCGGGTACAATGTATTCGAGAGAACGAATCTATAAGCAGGAGGCGTGCTATGGATGCGACCCTACAAAAGACAGGCATAAGGCTATATACGGGCGACTACTGCCCGTTCTGCAGCAGGGTGAGAAACGAGCTGGAGCGGCTCGGGCTCGACTACGAGGTCGTTGACGCCGACGCGGACATGCGAGAGGAGGTCATCAGGCTCTCGGGACAGCGGGCGATCCCGATCCTCACTATCGGCGACGAGGTCTTCGTCGACTCCTCGCACATAATCCGCGAGCTCCGCAACCGCTACGCCTGAGTGTCACGGGGGATCTCACCCCTGTCCCACTGTTCGAGGACGTACTCAGCGTAGAAAGCCAGGGACTCCTCGTGCCCGTATTCGAGGAAAGCCCTGGCTTTACCCACGGGGTCGAGGGCGAAGTCCCCGATCTCGACAACGGGCCCTTCTCCCCATTTCTCGTGCGGGCGCCACATACCGGGTGGACTTACATTACGGCGGATGATTTCGCCCAGAAAACATCCAAGGCCGGCCACGAGCCCGCCGGAGAGCGGCGGGCTGTTGTGGGCTTCGTCGCCTTCGAGGGCAGCCATGAGTAACTCTTCGACGAGCGGTAGGTACCCAGGCTCATAGTCGAGGTCGACGCCCCAGTGATTGCTCCCCACCTCCCGGAAGAGGCCTGCGCACACCTCGGGCCGCTCCGGTGTGAGCCGCGCGAGGTCTAGCTGCAGCAGCGCAGCCGGCGACGTGCCGAAGTAGAACTCGACCTCGGGGGGCACAGGGTAGCCGCTAAGTATCTCCAGTCCCGCCCCGGCATGCTCCGAACTCCGCACAATAGCGGCCTTATCGAGTGCTTCACCTGACTTCCTGTCGTCCCACGGCCCGGTAGCGACCTCGACAAAGAAATCCCTGTCGTCCTGGCGCAGGTATATGGGAAGGACCACCCGTCCGAGGGGAGATTCGATCTCTTTGAAGAGCTCGAGTATCTTGCCTCCCCGCTCCTCCAACTCTCCGGCCACCCTGAGGATCGTGGCAGGACGAGGGGCGTCGCGCTCGATCTGTATAGGATCCGTATCCTCTTCCGAACCTGCTACTACGCCTTCTTCGGGCGTCACTTCTCTGTCTTTCCAGATCATCCCGGCAAGCCTCCCCATCAAACCACGAACCCGCAGATTCTAGCACCGGCGAAGATTTGCCGGAAGCGCCTCTATACACTACCCTTACCCGATGCCGGAACTACAAGAGTTGCTCCTGGTGCGTCACGGACAGTCCACTGCGAATGCGAAAGGCATCTGGCAGGGCCAGATGGAGTTCCCACTCTCGGAGAGAGGAAGGGCGCAGGCGAGCCTCGCAGGACACGGCCTCTCCGGCGAGCCGTTCGAAGGCCTGTACTCCAGCCCGCTCTCTCGCGCCCTCGAGACCGCAGAGATCATCCGTGACCGTGCGGGATTCGAAGGCCAGGTCGTCCCCGTCGACGGCCTGAGCGAGAGGAATGGAGGCATCCTCGAAGGCCACACCTGGGCCGAGCAGGAGCAGCGCAACCCCGAGCTGGCAAAGAAGTTCCTCGCGATCCCCGAGGAGGAACGCTGGGCGCTCGTCGGCGCCGAGACGGACGAGGAGGTCATCGCGAGGTTCGAAGAGGCCCTCTCGTCCATCCGCGCCCTCCACCCCGGCGGTTCGCGCATCGTCGTCGTCTCGCACGGAGGGGTAATGCGGGCGTTTCTAAGGGAACGATTCGGGACCGGGGTACTGCCCGGAGCGCAACGGGCGGCAAACGCTTCGATCACACGCATGCAATGGGACGAAACGGGCCCGCGTTTGCTCGAGGTGGCATCTACGGCACATCTAACCGAAGATCCAGGCTCCTCTACCGTAGAATAGTAGGGGGAGGTTTGAAACCTCCCCCTACATTGCGAACCGCCCTGCTATTCTAGGGTCCGGACGCTTCGCGCATTCGGGCCCCTGTCGTTACGACCGACTTCGTACTCTACTTCTCCGGCGGGAGAGAGTTCCGAAGGATCACCCTGTACTTCAGAATGATGGACGAAGAGATCATCGCCCGTGGGTCGTATGAGGAAACCGTAACCCTTCTCTGCGTCGAACCACTTGACGCGCCCCCGCTCGCGTGGCAGCCCGGACGCCTCTTCGTCGGACGTCCCGTCGGGGGTATCAACAGATGGAGTGAACTCGTCTGCAGATCTCATCTCTCCCCCGTCGGCCTCGAGCACTATAGAGTCTTCGGCCACCTTCACGACGACGGCCTCCACCCCCGACCAGTGCTCCTTCCAGATGGGGTCCTCAGCGATGGAAGGGTCGAGCCACAGGCCCCAACCGTCGCGTTCGCCGTGGTCGAGGACTCCTTCGAAGACGGTCTCTGGCTCGCGATGCCCACGCTCGCGCCGGTAGATGTCGTTGCGCGAGCGGAAGGACTGTACCGACGATGCGCTGGTGCCGAGCGCGTCTGCGATCCAGTCGTCCGTCTTGCCCGTCTCCACCCACTCCCTGATACGGTCCATGTGAGGCTTCAAGGCTATGCGCTTTCTGGAGTCTGCCATGCTGCCGCCTGCTCCTTCTTCGAACCCGTTCTTGTAGATGCTGCGCTGAGCGATTGCTGGACGAGTTATTGTTGGAAATACCTCTGGCTATTCTACCATTTCTCCGGGCTTGCGGGCAGGCTTAGGGCCAGGCGCGTCTGTTCACCGTACGCGGCACCAGGGTGTCTGCGCGGCGAGCCCTGGGCGGAGAGATTTTTGTGGCGGGAGCATGTGTGGTCCGCGATGGACCTGCGGCCTTCCGGCAGGCTGTCTAGTCCTCGGGCCGCGGCTTCTCCTCCGCCGCTCCCCCCTCTACCGAGTCTCCGTCCTCCTCATCTTTCTCCTCAGGCTCTGCGGTCTCGGACGGCGGTTCGGGAAAGTCCTCGAAACCTTCACGGCCGAGGTCCTCCAGCATCTCCCCGAGGATCGGAGCCGGCAGCTCGAGGTACAGGGCGAGGTCCTCGGCGTGGGCGAGGGTCTCATATTCGTCCCCCTCGTATCCGAGGGCGCCTAGCGCCCTGGAGACATTCTCGGTAGGCACGAGGGTGTTGCCGCCGGCCGCCACGCGCAAGTACTGGAAGAGCGTTAGATCCAGGCCCCCAAGCACGCCGACAACAGGCTCGGTCTCGTGGATGCGCCGCCTTACGAAGAGGCGTGTATCGTAGCCATCGGCCCAGCGTCTCAAGACCTCGCGCTCGTCCACGTAGTTGTACTGGGCCACCCTGTGCTGGAACTGCCCGAGCAGCCTGCCCGT
>JAJNDJ010000148.1 GCA_021156345.1 Rubrobacteraceae bacterium
TCACCGGGCTCAAGCCCGAGCCTGCGGATAGGGAGGGTGTTGGTGAAAGGCGTCGCCGAGATGTCGACGTCGATGCACCCGTCGAGCTCGGGTACGGGTTCTCCGCCTCCTCTCTTCCAGTGGCCCTCCCCGTCGGCTAGCAACTCGAGGACTGGCCGCTCCAAGTCCGGGGCACCCGCCCGGACTTCCTGCACCCGCCAGTGCCCGTCGCAGCGTATCTCGTAGCCGATGCGGAACGGGCGACCAGCTTCCAGGCTGATCACCAACCCGTTGGCCAAAACACCGTCATCACTCGTTACGAGGCGCAGATGCTCTAGTCCCGGTGCCTCCCAGGGAGCCCACATAACCTCGCGCTCGAGACGCGGGCCGCCGAGGAACCCCTGAGGTCGGGCCTCGACGTGGCCGGGCTTAAGGCACAGGTGCTCGGGCGTATCGAGGATCTGGAGGCGCGGGAGAGCGAGCGAGGAAAGTGCTTCTGTCCGAAGTAGCGGTAATGGCCGACGAGCACAGATTCGATGTTGGTGCACCCAAGGCGGTGCTTGGCGGGTGAGCCGATCCGTCGAGAGCGCCGCTGGTGCGAGCGGGGCAGACGGCTTCTCGCCCGCGGTGAGTTAGACTGCGCGGGTTGCTCTCCTTGGACCACGGATGTGAGGTGCCATGACTATCGAGGTGATTGGGGCAGGATTCGGCAGGACGGGCACGATGTCGTTGAAGGTAGCTCTAGAGGAGCTAGGCGTAGGCCCCTGCTACCACATGATCGAGCTCTTCGGTCACCCGGAGCACGTGGAGCTGTGGGAGGCGGCCTCGCAAGGGAAAGCCGTGAACTGGGATGAGCTCTTCAGCGGCTACCGGGCAACCACGGACTGGCCTGCCTGTTCGTTTTACGAGGAGCTGATGGAGAAATACCCGGATGCGAAGGTGATCCTAACCGTGCGGGACCCGGACAGGTGGTACGAGAGCACCTACAACACCATCTACGGCATGCGAAGGATGATCTCATCGCCGATCTTCCGGCTGGTGGCGCCGCTTAGACCCGGCCTGCGTCGTGCGGCCAAAATGAACGACCGCCTTATCTGGGAGGACACCTTTAGTGGGAGTCTAGAGAACCGCGAACGCGCGATTAAGGTCTTCGAGCGGCATAACGAAGAGGTCAAAGAGCGCGTGCCGCCCGATAAGTTGCTGGTGTACGAGGTGAAGGAAGGCTGGGAACCTTTGTGCAAGTTCCTCGGGGTCGGGGTGCCTAAAAACAAGCCGTTTCCGCACCTCAACGACACTGACACGTTCCGCAAGATGATCCGCAGGCGTCTCACGTTCGCTCTCGCAGCGCCGATGATGGTGTTGTCGCTGGCCGGGCTGATCTTACTTCTCCGCAGGCGTCGTCGCCGATAATCCCTTAGAAGTGGCTGGGCGAACTCTCTGGGCTACACCGCACTATGTAGGTGCCGTCGAGAGGGCGGAGAGAACCCCATCAATCGCTCAGGCGGAGAAGCTGGCGAGGGCGCTCGGCACGACGCTTTCGGGGATGTTTGCGGAGGTGGAGCGGAAGGCTGAGGATAGATAAAAGCGGGACCGGGGCCGCGACACCGTGGAAAGGTGGGCGGAGGACGCGGACCTCGAGAAAGACTAGACCACCGACCGCATGGGGCCTCGGGCGGTCTTCTCCTTTCTACCGCCCGGGGTCCCTGCTCATCAGTTGGTAAGAGCTATGGTAACGGTAGCCCGCTACGATAAAGTACGTTTGAGTGAAACGGTCGTACTGCGAGGGAGGCCGAAGGATGGAAGCCGAGGAGGCTGAGAAACAGCTCAGAGATTACCTTCTTAACGGCATCGTCACGGAGATCGTTTACACGCTGATGGAGGAGCCCGGCAACACTGTCTACCAGCTTGCTCGTAAGATTAGGCTTACTGCCAAGACCGGTGCGATAGCCTCTTTCGTCCGCGAGGCACGCGGCACGGAGCCCGGCGGCTGGCGTATGAACGAGCGCGACATCTTAGTCGGGGTCGACGCCGACCACGACTCTCAAGCCGTCGTGGTTGATCTGAAGCCACACGCCCGCGACATCGTTAGCCTCTACCGCATGAGGGGTATCGTCGGCTACTCCTATACGGATTGGACCCCCATCTGCTTCCTGTTCGAGCGGTTGTTCGACGATCAAGCGGAGTCAGACCCAAAACACTTCAAGCAACGATTTACTCGGGAGGAGGGGTTTCGAGGGACTCACGCCGTCTCTTTCGTGTACCTCCACCGCGGCACGCTGGAGGGCAGGGCGTGGAACTGGGGGCACATCGGGCGGGTTAACGGAGCCATTCTCTTCTCTAACGCATGGCGCCACTTCGACCAAGAAATTCAGTCTTTAGGTTGGTTGGACTAGTGGACGATCCTCTCCAGGCCCTGTTATGTCTCCTTGCCTGTTGGGCCGAGTCGGCCTCCTAACCGGCGATGCGCATCTCCATCGCCCCCTCTGAGTCGAGCCTAACCACGAAGCGTAGTGCCGTTGTCGCAACTGGCGTCGACCGACACGCGGTCGGTCGCGACAACAGTACCCTGCCAGTGCCTCACCTGCGTACCTGAGCAAGGAGGTGGGACGAAACCCCTCGACGGGCGTCGTAAGGATTGGAGGGACAACAAAACCCGGTCTGAATGCAAACAGTTTGCGCCGAATTTGTGGGCTCTCTATCTTGGTACACGAGAGAGACGCATAAGGGAGAGTGACATGACACCACCTGCCGAGATGCCGGGGCAGCATGAAACGGCACGCCAGCAAAGTAGGGACGCATGGGGCGCTGTGGCTTGCGGCTGGTACGCTCAGCGCGAAGAACTCTGGAATGCCTCTCGTCCAGTCAGCGAGTGGATGGTCAGAAGGCTAGATCCGCAGTCGGGGGACACCGTGCTCGAACTAGCCGCCGGTCTGGCCGACACCGGGCTCATGGCGGCACGCTTGGTTGGTGAGTCAGGGCGTGTCATAGTTACGGATTTCACGTCCGAGATGGTCGCTGCAGCTCGCCGGCGGGCACAGGAGCTGGGCGTGCAGAACGCGGAGTTTAGGGTACTCGATGCCGAGCGAATGGACCTGGGGACGGATAGCGTCGACGGCGTCCTCTGTCGGTGGGCCTACATGCTAATGATCGACCCCTCTGCGGCTTTCGCGGAAACCAGGCGCGTACTGCGTACGGGGGGTCGGCTAGCTTTCTCCGTCTGGGCAGCCTGCGAACGCAACCCGGCTCTCTCGCTCGTGGGCGGGGTGCTGCAATCCCAAGGACATATTCCGCCGCCCGACCCTAAGGCGCCTAGCGCCTTCGCCATGGCCGATGCGGGGCGCATCCGAGAGCTGGTGGTGGGAGCTGGCTTCGCCGAACCCGAGATAGAGGAGGTTACCTTTCGCTGGCCTTTCGCTGACCGGGATGCCTACTGGCATTATGTCACCGAGACGGCGGCGTCCGCCTCGCCTGTCCTACGGGCCCTTTCTTACGAAGTGCAGAACACGGTTCGGGAGCAGGTGCACGAAGCGGCTCGGCCGTACCGATCTGGCGAGGGATACGACTTCCCTGCCGTATGCCTTAACGCCGTGACGTACTGATCCTGAGCCGACTCTACAGATTTGTGTACCCACCGCGATCAGCCCCGCCGGCGCCTCCCCCTCACGAACCAGGGGAAGTCGGTAGATCAGATGGCGACGATGCCTGGAGACTCAGTAAAGAATTGCATCGTTCTCTATTTCACGAAACTAACAGGGGTTTACCAAACCGCTCGTCCTGAGAGAATCCTAAGTCCCCTATTGCAAAACAACCCCTGTATGCGCTACAATAAACTTACGTTGTAAGTAAATGGTCGGACGGAGACGAGATGGTCGCGGGAAACGGGGATGCAGAACACGGCGGCGGAACCGGGGCTACGCCCCTCGAAGAGCGCGTGCGGCGGTTGGAGAAGGACGTGGAAAAACTGCGAGAGCAGGTACGAACTCACGCGCAGGCGCAGACGCAAGTGCAGGCTATCGCAGAGACGCAATTCGGGGCAGGTATGGAAACGCCCACGGAAACTCCTGGCGAGGCAGCGACTCCCACCGAAGAGCGCCCTGCGCAAAGGGAAATCGTCTCTTCTCCCTTCGCCGAAGCCACCCGCAATCCCGTGCGGCGCAGGGGCGGAAACGCCCGAGAGAGGGGACCGCTCTTTAGGCTGTTCCCCGCCGGACTGCCGCCCGCGACGTGGTGGGTGGCGAGAGCTGGCGTCG
>JAJNDJ010000149.1 GCA_021156345.1 Rubrobacteraceae bacterium
TCGAGGATAATATGCGCATGATCAACCAGGCCCACGAGGGCCTCTCCGAGATAGCACGCACCCCGAAAGTGTTCATCGCCCAGATCGGGGCGACCGCTCTCGGAGGTGGACTGGAGATGGCCCTGGCCTGCGACCTTCGCTTCGGTGCTGAAGGCGAGTACGTGCTCGGGCTGCCCGAGGCGACCCTCGGTCTGCTCCCCGGCAACGGTGGTACCCAGCGCCTGCCGCGCCTTATCGGGGTGAGCAAAGCCCTCGATCTCATGGTGACGGGACGGACGATCTCACCCTCAGAAGCCCACGAGCTCGGCATCCTCGACCGGCTGTTCTCTGCCGACGCGCTGGAAGAGGAGACCCGCAAGTACGCAGAGAAGCTGGCGGGCGGCGCGATCGAGGCCATCGGAGCCATAAAGCTCGCGGTATACGGCGGTATCGAAAGGCCGCTGGACGAAGGCCTCGAGACCGAGCGCACGCTCGTCGAGCCGCTTTTCGACAGCGAGGACGCCAGAGAAGGCATCTCCGCGTTCATGGAGAAGCGAAAGCCGGAGTTTAGTAAGTAAACCGTAACACTTTGCTCCCCTAAGGTACAATCCGGCACATGGAGGTGAGAGAACAGTGGCCACATCCGACACCCTGATCCGCTCGTCAGGCCGCGAAGGCGAGGCGCTGGCGCCGAAGCAGGCGCGCCTCATACGCAGCGCCTACAAGGTCATGGGCGAGAAGGGGTTGCGCCACCTCTCTCTGCAGGAAGTGGCTGACGAGGCCGGGGTGAGCAAGGCCATCCTACCCTACTACTTCGAGTCCAAGGAGAACCTGATCCTCCTCACCATGCGCTGGGTGCTCGCGCGTGTCGCCGGACGCATCCGCGAGGCGACCGCCGGGGCGTCCTCCGCGGAGGAGAAGGTCTCGGCTATGATCGACGCTATCTTCGTGAGCCCTGAGTCAAACCGCAGGTTCTACCTGGTCTTCTTCGACTTCCTTGGCTACGCGGCCCGCAATGACCGCTTCGCCGACGTGGGAGCCACGTTTCACGAGATCTGCAACGGCCTCTACGCCGAGGTCATCGAGCTCGGCCAAGAGGAGGGTGTCTTCCTCGGAGGCGACTCTCGAGAAGGCGCGACGGTGGTGAGGGCCCTCGTGGACGGGCTGTTCACGCAGTGGATCCAGGAGAAGGACTGGGAGAAGACCCACGCGGAGTACCGTGAGATATGCAAGCGCTCCGTGCTCACCTATCTGACCGCCAGCGCTTAGAGGCGTGCCCGTGAGCGTCGCTGCTTCTTCTCTTGGCACACAGCCCATTGGCGAGACGTCGCGTGTCTCGGACGGCATCTTTCAGGTCAAGCTGCCCGTGCCTTTCCCCCTGAAGTTCGTCGCGTCGTACCTCGTAGAGGACCGCGACGGGTGGACGGTCATAGACCCCGGCTTCGACTATCCGCCAGCCCGCGAGACGTGGGAGAGAGGCGTAGCAGAGGTTGGCCTGGACCTGGAGCGTGACCTGGCACGGATCATCGTGACGCATCTGCACCCGGATCACATAGGACTCGCCCGCTGGCTGGAAGAGCGTAGCGGGGCGCCGGTCTGGATGCTCGAAGGTGAGATCGAGAACGCCCGCCGCCTCTGGGACCCGGACAGGGGAACAGAAGACTTTGTACGATACCTGATCCGCAACGGCATGGACGCGCAGACGGCTGAACCGACAGCAGGATCCACGCGGCTGGGCGTACGACTGCCGGAGCGCCTGCTGCCGCTGCGGCCGGGAGACTCGATCGAGCTCGGAGGTAGCGAGGCCAGGGTGGTGCACACGCCTGGTCACTCAGATTTTCACTTCATCCTGCACGACGAGCGACGGAGGCTCCTGTTCGCCGGAGACCACCTGCTGCTCGAGATCACGCCGAACATCGGACTGTGGACATACACGGCCCCGCGGCCGCTTCGACGCTATCTCGACTCCCTTGCAAGCCTGCGGGGACTGGATGTGGACCTCGTCTTTCCGGGGCACGGTCCGCTCTTCCACGACCTGGATGGGCGTGTGGACGAGCTCCTCGCGCACCACGAGGAGCGCCTCTCGGTAATGCTCGCAGCCCTCGACGGGGGCCCGGCGACGCCATTCGAGGTCGCGCGCCGTGTCTTCCCCGAGGACCTCACCGATCACCAGCTACGCTTCGCGCTCGCCGAGACGCTGGCCCACCTCGAACACCTGGAGGGGGAGGACTACGTCCAACAGGTGGCAGACGGCGTGGTCAGCTACCAGGCAGTCTAGCCTCAATGCTGGCAAGCGCAGAGGAACACGCGAGGCTCGTGGGTTAGAATACTAGCTGTCCGACCGGTCAATCGGTGCCAGGACGTGGGGAAACACGGCCAGCACAAGGGGTGAAACGCGATGAAGACCGTTCTACCGGGACAAGGCTTCCGGTTTGAGCTCGACGGGAGATCGCTAACGATCGAGGACGTGGTTACTTTTTCCCGCAGGAGTGAATACGCGTCGTGCGACCTATCCGCTGAGGCGGTGGAGAAGATCAGGGCGACGCGTGCGCTGAAGCGTGATCTGATCGGGCGCGAGGTCCCGATCTACGGTGTCTCGACAGGCTTTGGGGACAGCGCGCACCGGCAGATTTCCGCGTCGAAGACCGCCCATCTGCAGCAGAATATGCTCCGCTTCCTGGGCAGCGGAACGGGCCCGATTGCCTCGCCGGAAGTTACCAGGGCAGCGATGCTCCTGCGCGCCAACTGCCTCGCCAGAGGCAACTCCGGTGTTCGCCTCGAACTGGTCGAACGCCTCCTCTTCTACCTGAACAACGACGTACTCCCGCTCATCCCTGAACGGGGCTCCTGCGGCGCAAGCGGAGACCTGGTGCCGCTTTCGTATGTGGGCGCCGCTCTCGTTGGCGAAGCGGAGGTCCTGCACGATGGCGAGGTGAAGGACTCGAAGGAACTTTTGCATGAGCTGAGTTTGGAGCCGCTGGAGCTCGAGGCCAAGGAAGGCCTCGCCCTGACCAACGGGACCTCGTTCATGAGCGCGTTCGCCGCTCTGGCAGTGTGGGATGCGGAGGAGCTGGCGCTCGTATCAGACCTGTGCACGGCGATGGCGTCTGAGGCGTTGCTCGGCAACCGGGGACACTTCAACGCCTTTATCCACGAGCAGAAGCCGCACCCCGGTCAGGTCGAGAGCGCACGTGTCATCAGGCACCTCCTGGCAGAGTCCGAGCTGGCGCTGGATTCCGAGGAGATCTTCGCCGGCGACGGCCTGGGCGGCAAGGAGTTCCTGGAGTTGGATAGGCAGGTGCAGGATAAGTATTCTATTCGTTGCGCGCCACACGTGAACGGCGCACTCCGCGATACACTGGAGTGGGTAAGGCGCTGGGTAGAGGTCGAGATCAACTCCTCCGACGACAATCCTCTCTTCGACGCCGCGAGCGGCCGGGTGCAGAGCGGAGGCAACTTCTACGGCAGCCACATCACCCAGGCTATGGACTCGCTAAAGGTCGCTGTAGCCAACCTCTGCGATCTGATGGACAGGCAGCTCGAGCTGGTCGTTGACGAGAAGTTCAACGCTGGCCTGACCCCGAACTTGATACCTTTCTTCGATGAGGACAGCCCCGAGGCGGGTCTGCACCACGGCTTCAAGGGTATGCAGCTCTGCTGCACGGCGATGACGGCCGAAGCGCTCAAGCTCTCCAACCCGGCGAGCGTCTTCTCCCGCTCCACCGAGGCGCACAATCAGGACAAGGTGAGCATGGGCTCTATAGCCGCCCGCGATGCCAGATCCATCATCGAGTTAGCACAGAACGTCGCAGCTATACACCTCCTGGCCGTCTGCCAGGCACTCGACCTGCGCGGCGCACAGAAGGCGAGCCCGAAAACCAGGGCGGTACACGAGCTCGTGCGCTCTCGCGTGCCTTTCCTGGATGGCGACCGGCGGATGGACACGGATATC
>JAJNDJ010000150.1 GCA_021156345.1 Rubrobacteraceae bacterium
ACCTTAACGCAAATTCCGAACGGCGAGCCGTAGGGAGCGAAACATGAAGCCGCCCACACTCATGGACTTCCCCGAGAGCTTCGAGACGGAGCGGCTCTGCCCGCTCCCCGACGAGCTCGGCACCGACGGAGAACCGAGAGACATCTTGATCTACGCGATGACCCGGGAGCACCAAGAGGCCTCCGGCTAACCGCCGGCACGGTCGCGGACGTAGGCTTCGTAGGATGGGTGTGAGGCGCGGGGACGGCGACGCGAGAAGAGGGCGAGGATGATGGCTCCGGTACCGAGTAGAGAGAGGGCGTAGAGGAGCACGTTGCCGAGCACGGGAATGAGGGTGGTCGCGGCGAGGATTATGGCCCCCACCACGGCTGCCAGGGCATTGCCAACCCTGTAGCGTCCAGTGACCATAAGAACCCTGGTTCCGATGAAGAAAGCTGCGACCAGCGCCCCGAAGAACAGGAGCGCCAGGTAGGCTGGTACGAGGAGCAGCAGGAGCGGTATCCCTACTATGCTGACAGCGAGCACTACGCAGAGCACGAAGACTACCGGCAAAGAGACCAGCCCGTAGACGAAGGATCTCCCCGGAGACTCCTCAGCCCTGCTGGCCGCCGAGGTCAGAGGCCGTGGCGCAAGCACGGCGGCGAGTACGGCACAGGCAGCGAACGCAAGCGCCGCGAAAAGCCAGCCAAAGTAGCCGATTATGCCTGGCCCGTGGGACTCGTCGAAGTCGAGCGCCATGCCCCTCGCCATCATGTCGCCCTTCACGGCGCCCCTGTTGCCGGTGATCTCACAGCCCTCGCACCCGAGGTTACCCGAGATCTCGGCGTCTGGTCCAAGGTCCACGTCTCCCCATCCTACGTTTACGTCCCCCTTAACGGGAGCGTTCACGTAAACGTCCCCGAACTCGGCGCGAACGTCGCCTTCGACGGGGCCTTCGATCTTCACATCACCGAAACCCGCGTCGATGTCGCCCTTCACCCTGCCGCTTACGAGGATGTCCCCAAACCCGGAATGCACGTCGTCCACTACCAGTCCGTGTACTTCGAGGTCACCGGCCCCGGTCGAAACGTCGTGCTCGACTCCTCGCTGACCAACCACGACGTCTCCAACGAGCCGCTCCTCCGCCGCGTACGCGGGGAACGGCGGGAGTACGACGAGACCGAGGATCACGACCGAGACGGTAAGCAGGGGCAGGGCGTCGACCCGAATAGAGGGTACGGAGAGGTTCATGCCTCTCTGGCGCGCCGGCGGGAGACCGCCAGATAAATCGCGGCTATAACGAGGTCCACGAAAGCGCCGATGGCCAGGGCGATCAAGAGCGCCTGACCGGTAACGGCGAAGACGACCTGAATCACGTCGGCGAGGCCGGCCACGAAACCCCAGAAGACGTTCATCGCGTCGATGAGAAGAACCGCGATGTTCGTACCGAAAAAGATCATGGCAACCGAGGTCAAAAGCAGCAGGAAAACGGCGAGCACGGCCCAGAGGAGTCTTGCCTTTGTAGACCGGGTCGGCAGCGCCATCGCCACGCTCCGGCACACCGAGTTGGTCTCCTCGAACTCCAGGGATCCCAGGGAAGCGTTGAGCCGCAACTCCCTTTCGTAGAGAGTCCGGCAACCGCTGCACTCTCTCAAGTGCGCCCTGATCTCACGCTCCCGCTCTGGTCCCAGCGAGCCGTCGGCCAGCTCGAAGACGGGCTCGGGGTCGCATGGAAGCGGACCGTTCACTCCCGCTCCTCTTCCAGTCTTCCGGCGAGCATGTTGCGGGCGCGGAAGAGCCTGCTCTTCACCGCAGGCACTGTGATGGAGAGCACCTCGGCTATCTCCGCGTAGCTCAGGTCCTCGGTGTAGCGGAGGATCAGCGGGACGCCGTAGGTCTCGGGCAGGGTCGCGATCGCCTCCCTTACACTCCTGGAACGGTCGGCATCGACGGCCTCTGCTTCAGGACTCCGTGAGACAGGGGCGTGGGCCTCCGGATTGAACTCGACGATCTCCCTGCGGCGCCGTAAGGTGTCCACGCCGAGGTTGTTGGCGATCGCGAGCAGCCACGTCTTGAAGCGATACTCGGGGTTGAAAGTCTCGAGGCGGTCGTAGGCGCGCAAAAACGTCTCCTGCACGAGGTCTTCGACGGAGATCTCACGCCGCGCGTAGGGATATACGACGCGGCCGACCAGTCGCTCGTAGCGGCCTACCAGCTCCTCGTAAGAACGAAGGTCTCCCGAGAGCGTGCGTGTGACGAGCTCGTTGTCGTCCAGCTCCTCGCGCCGGACCGACAGGCTCCCCAGCTTCTCCCGCCAACCACCTATGGTCACCGTGGATGTGTACTCCATACTAAGACTAGTATACGCTTTCGGTCCAGGAAAGTTTCTCGCCAGTAGCGCGTCGCGCTCCAAGTAAGCCCGGTGGGTTTTGGAGAAGTAGAGAGCTGTCTGAAAAAAGCTGCGACTGTAAGTCTAGAGAGCAGCCTGTCCGTCGATGCTCAGGCCGGAGATCCTGGAGGCGTGCTCGGCAAGGGCCTCCCCGTTGACTATAATGATCCTGCGGTTGCGGCTCTCTATAACCCCGTCGCGCTGGAGCTCGCTCATCACCTTGGAGACGGCCTCCCTGGTAGAGGCGATCATGTTGGCCAGGTCCTGGTGGGTGAGTCGCACGTCTATCAGTGTGCCCACACCGTTGCTCTCCCCAAAGCGCTCGCCCAGGTTTATCAGCAGCGTCGCGAGCCTGGTCGAGACTTCCCTGTGCAACAGGCTCTCTATCACCTCATCGGATTGCCTGAGCCGCTCGGAGAACGAGGAGAAAAGTTTGAGGGCGAAGCCGGGATCGCTCTTTATCACACGCTCTATGGATGCCTTCTGGATGCTCGCGACCCGCGAGTCGGTAACGGCCTCTGCGAAGACGTCTTGCCAGCGTCCCTCGACCAGGTTGAGCTTGCCGAAGACGCCCCCTTCCTTCAGAAGCGCGGTCGTGGCCTCCTTGTAGTCGCCGTAGATCTTGTACAGACGCACCTTGCCCGAGAGCAGGAAGTAGAGTTGATCATCGGGATCCCCTGGCGTAAAGATCGTGTCCTTCGGAGAAAAACGCCTCTCTACGGCCCTGAGGCCGGCCTCTTCGAAGTCTTTGAGATCGAACCCTTGCGGTGCGCTTGTGGTAGCGAACCCTCCGGTGCTGTGGCTCGTGAGCATGTGACTCGACCTCTCTAATGAAACGCTCTGTAAATCCGGAGAAAGCCCCCGGATGCGCATATTATACCCGAAGTTCCAATTTCTATTCTTGATCGGCGAGGGGCTCCTGGCGCCGTTTGGCCAGGTCGCTTGGAATCCCTCAGGCTGCACTCCTGCGCCACCTGAGATCCACGCCGGCACGCTTGGCGACGAAGAGAAGGTCGTCGCGCAGGGCGCCGATGTCTTTATCGTAGATGGTGACGATACAGAAGTCGCAGTTGCGGTAGGCCCAGGCGAAGGGCGCGAGATCCCCGGCCACCTCCCTCTCGGAGTTCATGCCCCAGGCGTCAGCCAGCTCCAGGCGTCCCTCCGCGAGTTCGAGGGTTATGCGCCACCCCTCATCAGTCGGGACCTCGAAGTAGCCTGGCAACCTACCTGTGGGGACCATAGCGTTCTCCAGGTCCTTCGCGAAGGCCCTCTTGTGGGCCTCGACCCCGGCGAGATAATCCGTGTCGTCCACCGACCTGGGGGGAGCCGGCGTGTAGAGGCGATTCTCCGTAACCTTCACTCCCTCGGGCGGGTAGAACCCTATGAACGGGACAGGCGAACGCCAGAGGTGCTGTATCACCCCGAGCGTCACGTTGCGGCGCTCCGCAGGCTCTCCGACAGACTCGGCGAAGCGCATTGCCGTCAGGCGCATGTGCCTTGGCTCCCACGGATGTGGCTCTCCCACGGTCCGTAGCCGCCTCCGGCGCTTGGTTATGCGA
>JAJNDJ010000151.1 GCA_021156345.1 Rubrobacteraceae bacterium
GCGAGGGAGTGGTGTACGCCTGGTTCCCTCGCGGACAAGCAGCTCTTCCCTTGTCGTCAGATCCGGGTCTACGACAACGACCATCTCACGGGCAACTCCTGGTACGCCTTCGGCAAGATGAACGATGAAGCCGTCTTCGAGGTAGATAAGGAAGCCATCACCGAGCGTGTCCTCTCGGATCTCGGCCCTTGCGTCAGGTGCCCCATTCTGGATCTCGACTCGACCGCCGAGATAGTGGCCCGCCTCCCCGAGAGGATAGACCCGAGCAGGGACCAGTCCTGGGGTTACAGGGAAGATGGAGACCTCTCGGGCTGGAAGGTCGTGAAGACGCGGGAAGGGCGCGAAGAGGCTGACTTGCAGGAGGACAGGGAGGGTTTTATCGAGCGCCTGGCGCGGAGCGTGCGGAGTGGGGGAGCGGGTGTCGCGGCGGCGAGCGGCACGGCGCCTGGCAGCCGCAACGTGCCTGCTACCCGCTACGAGGATGTAGGCGGGATGCGCGAGACCATAGACCTGATCCGCGAGTCCGTGGAGCTGCCCATAACCCACCCCGAGATCTTCCGCAAGCTCCACATCAGGCCTCACAAGGGAATCCTGTTCTACGGGCCGCCTGGGACGGGCAAGACGCTCCTGGCGAGGGCCGTCGCCCACGAGAGCGGGGCCCACTTCGTGGCCGTCTCAGGACCTGAGATCCTCAACAAGTTCTGGGGCCAGAGCGAGGCGAAGTTGCGTTCCATCTTCAACGAAGCCCGCGCCAAAGCGCCGGCCATCATCCTCTTCGATGAGATAGACTCCTTTGCCTCATCGCGCGACATGATGAGCGAGAGCTTCGAGGCTACCCTCGTCTCCCAACTCCTCTCCCTCATGGACGGGCTCAATAACCTGGGCAGAGTCTGCGTCATAGCTACCACCAATAGACTTGGCGCGCTCGATCCTGCCCTCAGGCGTCCTGGCCGCTTCGACCATGAGATCGAGATCGGGCTTCCCAACGCTGAAGCGCGGATCCATATATTAGGGATCCACACCCGCGAGATGCCTACGGACCCCGACCTCGATCTGGAACAGATAGCGGGACTCACCGGCAGCTACTCGGGGGCCGACCTGGAAGCCCTCTGCCGCGAGGCCGCCCTTGTTTGCATGCGTCGCACCATAAACCTCCGCGACTTCGAGAAGCGGATAGCCTCCCACCAGCTCTCGGCTCTCTCGGTCACTACCTACGACTTCCGCACCGCAGTGAAACGCATAGGCCCAAGCATCCGGCGCTGACGCTGTCCATCCAGTGGATGCAAGGGTAGTATGTGTTCGGTATACAACCTGGCTTGTCGGCTCTAAAGCGAACTGCAGAGCTATCGACCTACTGCGAATCGCGCATTCGGCTGCGAGGTATGCGCTCTGGGCGAAAGCAAGAAGCTGACAGGCTGAAGCGCTGACATGCCGCACAGGCGGAAGGGAGAGAATGCAGTCGTTACGACGCGACGGGGAGACAGCCGGAGGGGACCCACCGATACTCTTTGTACACGGATGGTGCTGCGACCATACGTACTTCGCCCCCCAGTTCGAGCGCTGTGCGGAGCGCGGCCACAGGGTCGTGGCCGCCGACGAAGCGCAGCCGCGCTCGGACATGAGCCGTTTCCACGAGATGTTCCCCGACATCCTCTACGGCAAGACCGTGGGCTCGGGCCACTTCTGCCAGCTTGAAGTGCCCGAGCAGATCAATGCCATGATCGACCGCTTCCTCGCCCTCATGCTACCGCGCTGAGCGTGCAGGGGACCCATCTCCAGGAATCCGCTGGGTCGTGACGCGAGTGTTGAGGTGCCTGACCGGGCAGATAGCGTGAGCGTTCTGAACCTGAGGCTAATCGCGAACGCGCTGGCGGCCATCGTGGCCGTCGTCGGCGCTGTAATGCTCGTCCCGGCAGCCTATGCGCTGCTGGCAGGCCCGGACGGCGGCTGGATCTTCTGGCTACCAGGGGCGGCGGCCCTGGCCCTGGGGGCGGCCCTCTTTTCTCTAACGCGGGCCAGGCAAGACAGGTACGTATCGAGACAGAACATCTTCCTCATGGTGGTCGTGTGCTGGTTGGGTGTGGTGTTGGTCGGTGCTGCGCCGTTTCTCCTCGCCGGGGTCATGGGCCCGGTGGACGCCTTCTTCAACTCCATGGCCGGCTTTACGACCACCGGGGCCGCAACGGTCGCTCCGGAAGAGCTCTCACCTGCCTTGTTGCTCTGGCGCAGCCTCAGTCAGTGGATCGGTGGTATAGGCATCATCGTGCTGTTCGTGGCCATCGCGCCGCTGGCGGGGTTCGGTGCCACCCAGCTCTACTCGGCCGAGGCGGCGACCCCAGTGCAGGAGCGGATTACCCCGCGCATTCGGGACACGGTCAAGGTGCTGGCCTTCGTCTACGGCGGCCTTACGCTGGGGGGCGTCGTCGTCCTGCACCTGGTCGGGATGGCAACGTTCGATGCGGTCAACTACGCGCTCAGCACGGTCTCGACCGGCGGGTTCTCTACCGACTCCAACTCCGTGGCAGCCTTCGACTCCTGGGCCGTCGATCTTGCGATCACAGTGGGGATGATGTTGGGTGGCACGAACTTCGCCATCTACTATTTGGCGTTCCGGCGTGGATTGGGACGCGCTGTAGGCAACGCCGAGCTCGTCACCTACCTCGGGGTGATCCTCGCGAGCACGCTGTTGATAACCGCCGATCTTGGAGCCTCTGACTACGGGGGCTCGTTGGTCATAGCCTTCCGCGAAGCCCTCTTCCAGAGCGCAAGTCTTACCACAGGGACTGCCTTCAGCACGACCGATTGGAGCGCCTGGCCCCCGTTCTCTGTAGCGCTTCTGGTGCTGGTCATGGCCGTCGGCGGTTGCGCGGGCTCGACGGCAGGGGGGATGAAGGCTATCCGACTCTACTTGCTTTCGCGCAACGCTGCACAAGAGATGTTTCGCTTGGTCCATCCACGGGCCGTTACTCCCCTCGTGTTGGGCGACCGGGCGCTTCCCGAGCGGCTTAGAGTGGGGGTACTCAGCTTCTTCTTCGTGTATGTGGCAACCATGGCCGTTGGGACCCTCCTCATCTCCCTGCATCAGGTTCCCGTTGGGCAGGCTTTCGGCTCGGTCTTCGCGTCTGTGAACATAACGGGCGCGTTCCCTGGTGCTGCCGGGACCTCGCAGTTCTACGCTGATCTGCCCGCAACGGCCAAGAGCATTCTCGCCATCTTGATGCTCCTGGGACGACTGGAACTCTTTACGGTCCTGGTTCTATTTACCCCGGCATTCTGGCGAGCCTAGAATAGGTAGGTCTCGACAAGCGCAAGATCGCCCCACGCTATCTTCCGAAACGCAAGCTCCAGGTCATAGAAAGGCTCGCAGTCCATCTTGCGCCGCTCTGGTGAGACGAAGCATCGTAAGAGGAGGTAGTCTCTCTGACCCGACCCGGTTCGACGAAGCCTTCGTCCACGAGATGCCCGAACAATTCGTAGGATTGGTCTTCACTCAAGCCGATCTCGTTGCCTATGCGTGCGACCTCGGTGTCGGGGTCTACCTCGTCCCATCTGCCCTCGCGCTCGTGGATAGCCCTGAGCATGGCTTTTCGCTGATCGTCAGTAGAGTCACGCGGCTCCACACTGTCCTCCTCCGCTCGTCCCGCCGCCGATCGTGAGGCTACCAGACCGCACCGCGACCTGTCCCTACGCACCGCTTCCTCGCAGGCCACTCTCCTATGCGATGAGTCGCACGGTCGTCGCGCCGTCGGGATCGAGACGCACGCTAAACGGTAATCCCGTTGTCGTAAGTTGTGTACCTCGACGTGCACTGCCGCCACAACGCCGCCCGCCGGCGCCTCTCCCGCGCAGCACCGTGAGAGGATTGGTCTGGCGCTCCCTCAGAGCGTCTAGGTCCCTTGACTTCCACCTC
>JAJNDJ010000152.1 GCA_021156345.1 Rubrobacteraceae bacterium
AGCGCGCCTGGAAGGATTCGAACCTCCGACTCGCGGTTTAGGAAACCGCTGCTCTATCCCCTGAGCTACAGGCGCAAAGCGCCAACAGTGTAACCCGCGATGGCCATGCTTACCAGCGGGTCGTGGCCAGGGATCTCCCGGTCCACCCACTATGCTAGGGCGGGAGACAGCACTCGTCCGGGACGCGCATTCAAGTTGAACGAGGGTCGGGAACGACGTATGATTCAGCGGTACTCGCGCCCTGGTAGGGTGGAGGGGGCGCGAGGGTTGCATGCATTTTGTTTTCGCCGCGGGAGAGGTGTAAGCGGCGGGGCGTGCGATCCTACGTTGCAGGCTAACGAAGGAGAGACCGCGGAGGCTGATCACAGCTTACGGAGAGGCAGTCGTCCGAAAGGGACGACCGACCCGCTGAAAAGAGCAGGGCTGGTCGGGCCACTCCTGACATTACTGAAGACCTCGCTTCTGTTGCTGATAGCAGGGGCCCTCGGTGCAGGCTGCGGGTTCGGTGGCGGCGGGGCTCTCACCCTAGGCTACCTGGGCTGGGACGAGAACGTGGCCAACTCCTACCTGACGAAGGTGCTGCTCCAGGAGGAGCTCGGCTATGATAACGTCGAGCTCAAGCTCGCCGAGGATGTCGGACCCGTCTACGAGGACCTGATCGAAGGCGAAACCGATGCTTTCCTGGATGCCTGGATGCCGAACCACGAGCAGTTCGTGAAGGGGGGTAGGGGCCGGATCGAAGTCTCCAAGGAGCCGTGGTACGTCGATCCGACCAGGTACGGCATAGCCGTCCCCGCTTACATGAAGGACGTGCGAAGTATCTCCGACCTCGACTCCTCGGGGACCGACATGATCACGGGCATAGAACCTGGCGCCGTCCTGATGAAGAAGATCGAGACCGACGTGGTCCCGCGGTACGATTTGCAATCCAGCCTTGTCGGGGCCACCACGCCGGCTATGCTGGCCGAACTAGAGCAAGCGTACAGCATGGAAGAGCCGTTCGTGTTCCTCGCCTGGTCGCCACATTGGATGAACCAGGAGTACGAGTTCCGTTACCTCTCCGACCCGAAGAATGCGATGGGGTCGGTGGATGCCCCCCAGACGCTGCATTCGGTCACGCGAGAAGGGTTCGCCGAGGATAAACCTGATGCCTATGCCTTTATCAACGCCATGAGGCTCGACGAAGACCAGGTAGGCAGCCTCGAGCTGGCCATAAACGAGGCTGAAGATCCTGAGGCGGGCGTTAGCCGGTGGCTCGAAGAGAAAGAGAACAGAGAGCTGGTGCGGCCCTGGATCGAAGCCGCAAAGAACGCGCAGGAGGAGTTGTGACGAGCAAAGAGCAGAGCACGGAAGATATCAGGGCGGACATGGTCGAGGAGGCCGTGCGCGTCGCCGAGGAGGCCGAGCGCAACGACGTGGCGCTTCGCCTGCTTGGAGGGGTGGCCATAAAGGTGCGCTCGAAGGGCGGCCTGGAGCCCGCCTTCGAGCGGGAGTACGCTGACCTGGATTGGATCATACAGAAGGGTAAATCCACCCAGGCGCAGCGGTTCTTCGAGTCCCTGGGATACGTTCCGCAGACGCGGTTCAACACGATGTACGGCCGGGAGCGGCTGCTTTACTTCGACGAGAAGCTTCAGGATGTGTCACGAGATCACCTTCGGGGACCGTATGACTATGGAGCCGCTTACCGTCCCGCTGGCCGAGCTCTTGCTTACGAAGCTCCAGATCATCGAGCTCAACGAGAAGGACGTCGGCGACGCCCTCGCCCTCTTGCACGACCATCCCGTGGGCGAGCAGGACGGAGACACGATAAACGCTGCCCATATCGCCAAACTTTGCGCCTCCGACTGGGGTCTGTGGCGCACCTTCACGGCCAACCTCGAGGCTCTGGGCGGTTACCTGGAGCGCTACGACCTGAAAGACGAGAGCAAGGAGCGCATCACAGAACGCGTCAGGGCATTGCTAGCGCGCATCGAAGAAGAGCCGAAGACCTTCGGGTGGAAGATGCGAGCGAAGATAGGTGATCGCAAACGCTGGTACGACCTGCCCGAGGAGGTGGAGGGGGGACCATGATCGCCAACCCGAACGCCTGCGGCTGGCCGAAGGCCAGGTCGTCGAGTTTTCGGCGCCTTTCAGGCAGTCTCGACCTAGTGGTCCAAGCGCCCCCCGTGTGGTACCTAGCGCGAGGAGGTACGTGTTGGCGCGACTATCTCCGCTATCACAGGCTCACGATGACGGTCTTGAGTTCGGTAAAGGTCTCCATCGCGTAGCGGCCTCCGACGCGTCCTACGCCGGAGCGTGACCCCGCTCGCCCGCCGAAGGGAAGGTGGCTCTCCCAGTGGTTGGATGAGGCGTTTATGTTGACCCAGCCGGTCCTTACCGCCTCGGCGAAGCGCAAACCTCTCGCCAGATCCCGAGTAAAGACCGCGCAGAGCAGGCCGTAGGGCGAGGAGTTGACTGCCCTTATGGCTTCCTCTTCATTGCGGATGACGGTCGCTGGAACGATCGGTCCGAAGGTTTCCTCCCTCGAGACGCGCATCTCAGCGGTGACCTTGCCCAACACGGTCGGGCGGTAGTAGAGATCGGTGGGGAAACCATCGGCGCGGGCCCCGCCGGAGAGCAACTCTGCGCCACCCTCGAGGGCGTTGGCGATGTGCTGATCCATCTTGTCGGCCGTCGGTTCGTTGTTGAGGGGGCCGAGCGTGGTGATCGGGTCGAAGGGGTCGCCGAGTTTGATCCCGCGCTCGATCGCCCCGCTGAGCCCTTCGAGGTAGGCGTCGTAGACGCTCTCGTGCACCAGGAACCGTTCCCCGGCAGTGCAGCTCTGACCGGCGCCGAGGAAGGCGGAGGTGAGGCTCGCCTCCGCGGCGTCGTTGAGGTCGGCATCGTCCAGGATCACCATTGGCCCGTTGCCCCCCATCTCGAGCAGTAGCGTCTTGCCGGCGGCACGCCCGGCCACCTTCTGCCCGGTCTCGATGGAACCGATAAAACCGACCGCTTGGGTGCCCGGGTTGGCTGCCACCTCGTCCCCGACGACGGGACCGGGGCCGGTGATCATGTTGAAGAGCCCGGATGGCAGTCCCGCGTCGACAATGCACTCGGCGAGCTTCACGGCACAGACAGACGTCGAGGAGGCCGGCGCCCAAACGACCGCGTTGCCGCAAGCGAGTGCCGGGGCGATCAGCTCCGCCGGCATGGTGTAGGGCCAGTTCCACGGCGAGATCACGCCGACCACCCCGCGCGGAACCCTGTAGAGCATGACGCGCTTGTCGGCGTCTACCGAGGGCGGCATGGTCCCCTCCAGCCGCGTCACGTCGGCGCTCGCCATCTCGAAGTAGGCGATGAGCTCATCGACCTCGTCGTAGGCCTCGGCCACAAGCGGCTTGCCCTGATCCAGGGTCAACGTCTCCGCAAGGTCGTGGCGGCGTTCCTCGATAATCTCCGCGATCCGGATCATCGCCGCGGCACGCTCGAACGCGGAGAGATTCGCCCACCCCGACCAGGCCTCGTTCGCGGCGGCTATCGCCCGCTCTACGTCTGCACGGGTCCCTTGGGGTACCGTTCCGATCTGCTCTCCTGTCGCCGGGCTGGTGGCCTCCATGCGGGCTTCGGACTCGCCGGTGGTCCATTCACCGGCGAGGTACATCGAGTAGTCTTTCGTCTTGGTGTACATCACATCCCCCTTGCGAAGGCGTCGTGGTAGATCTCCTCGTAGTCTGCGACTGTGACCTCGCGCGGGTTCCCGACCGTCTGCGGGTCTTCGTAGGCGATCTGGGCCAGCATTGGGATCTCGTCCTCCGAGAAACCCAACTCCCTCATCGTCGGTATCCCGACGTCCTCGGTCAGACGGTAGAGTTCCTCGATGCCGGCCAGGGCGGCCTCGAGTGGTTCGAGCCCCCTGGTATCCGCTCCGAGCGCCTGCGCGATCCGGGCGTAACGCTCGGGCGCAGCGGGGACGTTGTACTCGCAGACCGGACCGAGCACGCGGGCTGTCAAGGCGCCGTGGGGACAGTCGTGTACGCCCCCCGCCGACTGACTCATGGCGTGGGCGGCCCCCGCGCTCTCCGTGCCATAGGCCATCCCTCCGAACGTGGCCCCGTGTGCCATGAACATGCGGGCCTCCATGTTCGCACCGTC
Source organism: Rubrobacteraceae bacterium (assembly GCA_021156345.1). The sequence goes on from JAJNDJ010000152.1 coordinate 4,138, forward strand.
CTGGCAGGCGGCTCGCAGCCACCGCGCCACGTACTCTATGGCCGTCAGAGCGAAAGAGTCAGTGAAGGGCTGGTGGTAATCGCAGGTGTAGCACTCGATCCCGTGCGAGAGCGCGTCCATCCCCGTCGCCGCCGTGATGGCAGCCGGCAGGCCGACCGTCAGGGCCGGATCTATGAGCGCCACGTGCGCGCCGATCAGGGCCGTGCCCCCGACGTTGAACTTTATCTTGCGCTCGTGGTCGGTAATGACGGCCCAGAGCGTAACCTCGCTTCCTGTTCCCGCCGTCGTTGGTACCGTCACGAGCGGCGGGATGCGCTGCGTGATCGGGGTCTTACCGTACTCGTAATCGGCTATGGACCCGCCGTGAACGATCTCGACGCCTACCCCCTTGGCCGTGTCCATCGAACTGCCGCCGCCGAGGGCCACGAGCCCGTCGCAGCCCTCCTCCCTGTAGACCTCGCTCGTCAGTGCGATGAGTTCCACGTCGGGGTTCGGCCTGACCCCGTCGAAGACGGCGGCGTCCGTAAGGCGCTCCAGGGCCATCTCTGCGAGACCTGCGGCGACCACGCCCCCGTCGGTTACGAGCAACGGACGCCTCACGCCCAGCTCCTCCACGATCTCGCCTAGCCTACTGATGGCTCCAGGCCCGTGCACCATGCGGGTGGGGACCTCGACGGTGCGCACGGTTTCGACTTCGACGCTCATACGGCCTCCTCGTTGGCGTTGTGCATCTGGTTCTCTTTGGTGTCCAGCAATGTGGAGGCGGACCCCCTCGTGAAGTCCGGCGCGAACCTCTGGAGGGCGAGGCGGCGGGGGGCCAGATAAAGCTCCGGAGTACCCTCCCGCTCCAGGAACGAGAGCGCGCGCTCCCCCAGCGCTGCGCCCTCCTCGATGCGAGATTCCCACACGTTCGACTGTTCGCCCGGATCCCGCCCAAGGTCGTATAGCTCGGGCATGTAAGCGGGACCGCCGAGGATGAGGGACCGCTCCCGCGTTGTCACGGTCATCGGCATGTAGCTGGCGATGCGTCGGGGCCGGGAGTCGACGGCGGTGGTGAACTCGCCCGCTGCGAAGTAGAGGGGCCAGGAGCTGACGACAAATGGGCGGTGCTCGTCCTTCTCTCCCACGAGAACGTCCCCGAAAGACTCTCCGCGCATGGCCAGGGGACGCTCGACGCCCGCGAGGTCGAGAATAGTGGGCGCGAGGTCGGGTGCGGTTGTCAACGCCGAGCGACGACCGGGTTCCAGCCCGGGAGCACGGA
>JAJNDJ010000153.1 GCA_021156345.1 Rubrobacteraceae bacterium
AGTCAACAAGTCAGGGTGTCGCTGTTTCAACTCGCCGGTAACATCGGTCATGCCCCCGGTCGCCGCAAGTACCACTATCCAGAGGACGACACCTCCGAAAAGCATGATAACGCCCTGGAGGGCGTCGCTGATTGCGTCGGCTCGAAAGCCGCCTACCGAAGTATAGAACGCCACGATCCCCGCAAAGATAATTACTAGCCATACATAGGGCACGCCGGTTATCTCTTGCAGGATCCGCGCTCCACCCACGAACTGTGCCGACATGTAAACCATAAGGGAGGCCACGATCCCTATGGAAGCCAGTATCACAACCACATGGCTCTCGTATCGATGTCGGACGCCTAGCACCAGAAGTACTGCCGGCACCTGTGCCATGGCCGCGAGAACCCATCCATATCCCCATTCATATCCGAAGCCTGGACCTCCGATGTAAGTGCCGGCACTGGCGGCGCTAGCCAGGAGTGTGAAGACAAGGATGAACCAGCCCAACCCTCGCCCAGCGATGTAATATTCAGCTGACTTCCCACCAGTGCCGACTGCTTGCCGCTGATTGAAAGCCCATACTGCTATACCAATGAGGAGAACCAGGTAGACGGCCAGTGGAACAATGATATCCCAGCGCATTTCTTTCCCCCGTTTTCTACAGTCAGACTCGTGGTGACGATTCTCCCGACCGACGCTCAGGTGGTTCGTATTCCGCCACTTCCGAATCCTCACCGCTTGCGCTCAGCGGCATATCTGCGAACCAGTACTTGACAAGGAAATACGGGATAACGCTGAAAATAGCGCCACCTACGAACGCTGACCAGAAAAACCAGTCCGGAAAGCCCAAGATGAAGCCGATCTCGTCGGCGTCTTTGCCTCCCCCGATCACCCAGGCGGTACCGATTAGTACGAAGGTGTAGACACCGAAATACACAAAACTTATGATCATTTCATTGCGAGATGCAGCGTATCTAGGATCTTCGGTGAAGTCCTCCTCGCTAGCTCCTGTGCGCTCCCTCGTCTCAGTCATTGCTGCTCCCCCTTCTACGTCCAGCTACTGCCAGCAATACAACCGGCTTGCGCCGGCATCCTCGCTAACCGAATACCTTCAAAGTAGGCTTCTCGATCCTGCACTATGGACGTTTACTCGCCTTTCCTTGCCCCTTGCATTACAGGCTAACAGATCGCCAGAAATATCGTCAAGTGAGTAACAAAGTCTGATGCTAGAGCGTGCCTCAGAAGTTGGTCACGCTTACAGAATCCATCAGGCCCACACATCCCTGCGGTAGTGTTTTGAAGTTCTCTGTCATCGACATGGTCTTTCTCAATGTCCGGGTAGCGGCTCGCGCAGGACATCACCTTGCAGCACACCGGTCGATGCGCCTTCTGCCCACACCGTTCGACCGGCCACGAATACCTCGCTGACACCTTCGGGGATACGCTTGGGATCGTCGTAGGTTGCGGTGTCGACGAAGCGTGCCGGGTCGAGCAGCACGATATCGGCGCGCAACCCCGATCTGATCCGTCCGCGATCTGCCAGGCCGATGCGATCGGCCGCCCTGGCAGTCAGCCGCGCCACGGCTTCTTCTACGGGGATCAACCGCTCCTTCAGGGCGTACCTCCCTAGCACACGGGCCGTCGTGCCGTAAAGACGGGGATGCGGGCGATCCCCGAAGATTCCGTCCGAACCGACGAGTTGCAGAGGATGCCGGAAGATGGTGCGCACGGTCTCCTCGGTGGCGTAGTGGTCGATCATCGTAACGTCCAGGTCTGTCTCCCCGAGCAGGTCCATGGCCGCGACGAAAGGATCACAGCCCCGTTCCTCACCTATCTCTGCGAGCGTCTTGCCGACGTCTTCTGCGCGTTGGTCTGACGCATGCGTGACGACTATGCCTTCGGCTCCGCAAGCCTTGTACACGTTCTCCCAGCCGGGCAGACCCTGCTCGATATCCCGCTTTATCGCTGCGCGTCGATCCTGGTCCGCCAGGCGGGCCAGAGTATCGGAGGGACCTCCTTCTTGTGCCCAGGGAGGCAGCACAGAGGACAGCACGGTGCTGCCGGCCCCGTAGGGATACTGGTCGAAACTAATGTCGATGTCGGCGCGGGCGCGTTCGAGAAGCTCGAGCAGCGGCTCAACGAGGTCCGGGTTGCCGACCACTTTGAGGTGCGAGAGATGCAGTGGCGCCCCCGAGCGGCGCGCGACTTCCACCATCTCGCCCACCGCCTCCAGGACTCCGTCTGCTTCGTTGCGCACGTGCGGGACGAGCGGCGCGCCGAACGGTGCGGCCTCCCGAGCGAGCTCGACCAGTTCCTCGGTCTGCGAAAAAGCGCCGGGCATGTAGATCAAACCGAACGAGAAGGTGCGTGCCCCGGCCTCGAGGCCCAGGCGCACCTCCTCTCTCATCCTCCGAAGCTCCTCTCGGTCGGGTTGCCGGTTGGCGCCGCCCATGACGAAGTCGCGCACCGCGTTGTGCCCGATCGAAGGCACGAGCGTAATCGCAGGTCGCGTACCGGCCAGCGCATCGAGGTACTCCGCGAACGTCGACCACGTCCACCGCTCCGGGCCCGTCCCTTCGAGCGGCCGCAGGTAATCTCGCCGGGCTTTCAAGCGGTCTTCGGAGACGGGAGCAGGAGCGAGGCCATCGGGGTTGATCAGCTCGGTAGTGAAACCCTGTGCGACCTTGGGCTCGAGCCGCGGATCCCGAAACGGCTCCAACGCCGTATGGGCGTGCATGTCGATGAAGCCGGGGCAGAGCATCAGCCCGGCGGCATCGAGTACTTCCCCCGCGGTCTGCGTGGGAAGGCCGGGTTCGACCGCCGAGATGCGGCCATCTTCGACGCCCACGTCGGCTCGGAGCGCAGGGCCGTCGCCGGGGAAGACCTGGGCGCCTTTGATCAGAAGGTCAAACGACACTATCCCACCCCCTCAATGGTCGACCCCCCCTCCTGTGGCCGAGATGCACAACACCCAGCTAACACACACTCGAAACGCTTCCCGAGCACTCGCGACTTACCTCTGTGGCGGCTCGCGACCGTGGCGATGCGCTGATAGACTTGTCCGGTCACTGTTGTCGTTGCCGACGGACAGATTCTCGGTTCGCAATACACCCGGCTGGCCTCTGGTGCAACGATCAAGCATCCTTGCCGAGGTCCTTCTCGATAGCACCAACCAACTCGACCTCATCATGTACGGTTTCGAGCTCGACCTGATCCCTGGCCCCCTGGTATTTCAACCCGTGTCCGGTAAGCAAGCAAACCACCGCCCCGGATCCATCGATGTATCCCGATCGTTTGGCGGCAGCGGCGCCTGCGACCGAGGCTGCGGCCGCAGGCTCTACGAACATGCCCTCCTCATGAGCCAAGACCCTGCCCGCTCTAAGGATTTCGGCATCCGGGACGGCGAGGGCGGCACCGCCAGACTCGCGTACAGCCACCAGCGTCAGCGTCCCATCACGCTCGTATCCTTGCAGGGGATCGTCGATCCCAGATACAACCGTGTCCACCCGAGACCATGGTTTAACCTCCTCTCCGGACGCGAACGCCCGAGCGATGGGCGCGCATCCCTCCGGTTGGACTGCGAGTAGCCGAGGGATCCGGTCTATAAGTCCGAACCTGTGCAATTCTCTAAAGCCCTTCCATACACCATAAAGCAGGGGTCCAGAGCCCACTGGGACCACAACCCACTCCGGCACCACCTCCATCTGCTCGTACAACTCGTAGGCGACGGACTTGTTTCCCTCGTACGCGTAGCAGTTGACGTATGTCGTGGTTACGTTCGCTAAACCGACTTCTGCGGCTGCCTCCCGCGCCGCGGCAAAGGCTCGGCTGAAATCTCCCGCTACGCTAAACACCCGTGCTCCGTGAGCCACAGCAACGGCCAGTTTTGACTTCGGTGCCCTGGAGGAGATCACCACATAAGCGGGCAACCCCGCACGTGCGGCGTAGGTTGCGGTCGCGCCAGCCGCGTTCCCACTCGAGGCGCAGATCACCCCGGGATAGCCTCGCTCACGCGCCCACGCCACTCCGACG
>JAJNDJ010000154.1 GCA_021156345.1 Rubrobacteraceae bacterium
TCGCCCTTCGCGCGAACGATGTCCCCGTCCCTGCGGGCGTCGACGACGCGTGCGACCTCGACACCAGCGTGTTCGAGATCCTCTGCAGCCGCGTCGCCGCTCTCGTTAGCAGAGAAGATGACCGCGCGGCCTCCGGGTTTGACGGCGTAGAGGTTGATCAGACGCCGCGCGGCGGTCGAGAGGATAACCCCTGGCGTATCGTTGCCCTCGAAGACGTAGGGGCGTTCTATGAGGCCCGGCGCCACCACGAGCGTCTTGGCCCTGGCCTTGACGAGCCGCTCCTCGACATGGGGCAGGTCGCGTTGCATCACCGCGACCCAGTTGTCGTCGTAGCGCCCGTTGACGACCGAGTTGGTCATCACTTCGATGCCCGGCGTGCTGGCCACCTCCTCACGCAGGCCGCGCAAGGCATCCAGCTCGTCCCCCCAGCGTAGATGGCCGCCGAGTTCGTACTCTTCCTCGACCAACAAGACTTGCGCCCCAGCTCTTCCGGCCGCGACCGCCGCTGCCATCCCCGCAGGACCGCCTCCGGCGACGAGGACGTCGGGGTGGGCGTAGCGCTTGTCGAAGCAGGCTTGCGCCGGACTGGCCGAGACTCTGCCGCCCGCGGAGAAACGCCGCAGCACCCGCCGGTATAAGGGCCACAGTCGGCGGGGCTTGATGAAGGTCTTGTAGTAGAAGCCGGCGGGGAGAAAGCGTCCGAATGCCCTGTTGGCCGACTTCACGTCGAACTCGAGCGAGGGCCAGACCCCCTGGGGACTAACTGCCATGCCAGGCTCTACGCGCCTGTGGGCGCCCCTGACGTTCGGCTCGTCGCCTACCTGCACCATGCAACCTGGGTCCAGGAAGCTCGCCGTTAGCAGCCCGCGCGGGCGGTGGTACTTGAAGCTGCGGGAGAAGATCCGCTCCCCGCAAGCCGCAAGTGCCGAGATGATTGTGTCCCCTCCATAAGCGGGGTACTCTTCGCCGTTCCACGTGAACGTGAACTCTCGCCCGCGGTCGATAAGCTCGCCCGGCCGGTGGGCCAGGCGCATGGACATGACGGTCTTCTGTACCGTCTGCGTCGTCAATATATCGCACCTCCCCCGTCGCCCGCGACGTTCCCTCCGGTGGCCCGCTCTTCTTGCTCCCCAAAGCGTGGCCTCGCTTCGGGGAGCCGCGAGGTCCTCGCTTCGTTGGTCACTGTATGCCGCTCGGCGACGAAATGCTTCCTGCACCCTGCGCTGTGGTACCACGTCTCCGTCGTCCAGCCCGCCGGGTTGTTGCGCGCGTAGAGGTAAGCCCTCCACTCATCGACGCCGGTCTCGTTCGGGTCGGGGCGTTCCGAGACCTCACCGACGTAGCGGAACTCCGAAGCGTTGCGTGGCCCGCAGTAGGGGCACTGCAGCAGGATCACGGCTTCCCCTCAGTGCCCAACGGCCGCCGCTCCCTTCTCGCCCATAAGGTCTCCCCTTCCGAACCGGTCGAGGCCGAAGGGGACGATAAGCTCTGGCGTCTTGCCCGTGGCGACGAGCTCGGCAATAGTCTCGCCCGAGACGGGACCAGCCTTGAACCCGTAGGTGCCCCAGCCCACGTCTACGAGGAAGCCGGCCACCGGTGTTACGCCCATGATGGGCGAGAAATCAGGCGTCATGTCACAAAGCCCCGCCCACTGGCGCAACAGGCGCATTTTGGACAGGGAGGGCATCAGCTCGAGCACGTGCCCGGCCAGGCCCTCGGTGAACTCCAGCGAGCCCCGCATCGAGTAGGAGGTGAAAGGATCAACGCTGGCGCCGAAGACCAGCTCGCCCCTGTCGCTCTGGCTCACGTACACGTGCAGCGTGCCCGAGACTATGACTGGGTCGAGGAACGGCCTGACAGGTTCCGTGACGGCCGCCTGCAGGGGGAAGGTGCTTATCGGCATCCTCACGCCTGCCATCTCCGAGATCAAGCTAGACCACCCGGCCGTACAGTTGACCACCACACGCGTGGCGATGTAGCCCTGGTTCGTCCTGACACCCTCAACCCTGCCTTGCGCAACATCGATGCCCTTAACCTCGGTGTTCTGGTGGATGTGCACGCCCTGGGCGTCCGCGCCGCGGGCGTAACCCCAGACCACGGCGTCGTGGCGGATGATCCCGCCCGGCGGGTGGTAGAGCGCGCCGAGAATCGGGTAGCGCACCTCCTCCGAGGTGTCCATAAAGGGGACGAGCTTCTTTATCTGATCAGGCCCGATGACCTCGGATTCTACCCCTTCTAGCTTGTTGACCTCGGCCCGCCAGCGCATGGTGCGAAGCGAGCTGTCGCTGTGTGCGAGGGTGAGGTGGCCCCGCTGGGCGAACATCACATTGTAGTTAAGATCCCCGGACAGGGTCTCGTAGAGCTTTACGGAACGGTCGTAGAAGCGTATGCCCTGGGGCGTGAGGTAGTTCGAGCGGATGATCGCCGTATTGCGCCCCGACCCGCCGCTGCCTATGTAGCCCTTGTCGAGGACTGCCACGTTCGTGATGCCGTGATTCTTCGCCAGATAATAGGCGGTCGCGAGGCCGTGCACGCCGCCCCCGACGACGACGACGTCGTAGCTGGCCTTCAGGTCGTGCTTGCGCCAGGCCCGCGGCCATTCAGCCTGCGAGAAGCCGTGGCGCAAGAGGTCGAACGCAGAGTACCGGTAAGGCTTGTGCCCGTTCTTCGAGCCACCACGGTCGGGACCGACCGAGGACGTGGCGGCCCTCAAGACCGACCTGATCGCCCTCGGCGCCCTCATCGCGGCGCTCCTGCACCGCTGGCCTTCTTTGGGCCGAGCATCCCTTGCCTCCACTGTTCCGTACCCTCCACCTGGTTGAAAGGCCCCTCGGTCTCGAGCCTGGGCCGTGACAATATCTCGGAGCCTGTCATCGGCAGGCGCCCCGAGCCGCTAGTACGACCTCGCGGTCCCCACTTTCAGATCCGCCTTGACGGTCTCCTTTCTCGGGTCTATGAACGGCTTCTCGATGACGGTGGCCTCGTACTCGCCGGTCTCCATCCTCACGGTCAGCCCCGTCCCCAGATCGGTGAGCTCGATGGGCACCAAGGCAAACCCGATGTTCTTCTGAAGGCGCGGGGACCAGAATGCCGAGGAAACCTGGCCTATCTGCGAGCCGTCGTCGACGACCTGCAGATAATCCTCTATGTAACCTATCAGGGGATCGCAATCGAGCTCTATGCCGACCACCTTGCGGCTCCCGCCCTCATCCGCGATGCGCTGGAGCGCCTCCTTGCCGATAAACTCGGCCTCCTGATCCAGCTCCACCGTGTACCCCAGGTCCGCCTCGTAAGGGTTCAGGAAGTGGTAGTCACTGTAGCCGTTGTTATCCAGCGCAATGTCGGAGCCGTAGCTCAGGATGCCGGCCTCGACTCGCCGGATCTGGCAAGGCCCGATCGGCGAGAGGTTGTGGGGCTCGCCGGCCTCGAGCATCGTATCCCAGAACCTCATGCCGTTGCGGCTGGCGTTCCTGAGGTAGATCTCGAACCCCACCTCACCAGTGTAACCGGTCCGCGAGACCACGACGTCCATGCCGTCGAGATCGTACTCCTCCATCCAGTAGTATTTGAGGTCGAGGATCTCCTCGCCGAAGATGTCCACCATCAAGTCCCTGGATCTGGGACCCTGGATCTGGACCGGGGCGACGTCGGGCTCTCGGATCTGCACGTCCAGACCGGAGACGGCGGCCACGCCCTTGGCCCAGAGCAGCACGTCGCCGTCAGCCACCGAGAGCCAGAAGTGGTTCTCGCCAAGGCGCAAGAGCACAGGGTTGTTGATGATGCCGCCGTCGACGTCGGTGTTGAGGGCGAATTTGCACTGC